>DATING010000758.1:0-1622 GCA_035474555.1 Longimicrobium sp.
CTGCCGCGCGGCTGGTTGCATGCCGCCCAGGCGCAGGGCGAGGTCTCCATCCACCTCACGCTGGGAATCCACAGCTGGACCCGCTACGCATTGGCCGAACAGCTCGCGCAGGCCGCGCTTGCAGCGCTGTGCGACGATCCCGAGATGCGCCGTACGTTGCCCTTGGGCGTGGACGGGCCAAACGGGGAGATCGACGCCGTCCGTGGGCGACTGGCGGCCGCCCTCGCTGAGGCTGATACCACCGCCATGTTCCACCGCACCCGGCGAGGACAGGGACGCCCTGCGCCGCTGGGACCGTTGGCCCAGCTCGCCGCCGTCGACGGCCTAAGCCCCGAGTCCGCGGTGCGGCTTCGCGATGCACTGGAAGCACGGCTGGAGGGACAGCGCCTGACCACGCGCGTGGGTTGGCTCGACTTCCCGGAGGCCGATCTGCCGTCTGTGGTGTGCGCGCTGGACGGGGAGATTCACGCCGCCGGTGATCTCGGCGTCGAACTCGTTGAAAGACTACTGCGCGCGGGGGTCCTCGTTCCCGTTGAACAGTGATCTAACCAATAACCTGCCCCCAGCGGCCGCCAAGGAGCGATTCTTCTGTTCGGAAGGCGCCCGGTTGCGCGGCGACCCCCTTGCCGGCACGGCGCCGCACGGTGTCGTCTGGGTCCTCATTGAGTACCGGGGCGGGTGGCCGCTCAATGGCTTCGATGGGCTTGATCTCGAGCCTGGGACCAAAGCTATCGTGCTGTCCGCCGCCAAGGCGGCACGGGCGCGGGTGCTGCTGGTGAGGCGGCCCGGCCCCCGCCGGCGTGAGGGTGAGAACCATTGGGCTGTGCTGCACCATGGGAACTCCGGTGCCTATCGTCAGCAATGGGGAACGTGGAGCCGGGATGAGGATCTGGCGGAGATTGCCACGGCCCTCGGCACCGCGGGAGAGCTCGGCCATCCGCCCGTCATCCTAGTGTGCACCCACAGTCAACGTGACCAATGCTGTGCCGTATGGGGACGGCCTGTGGGACGTGCGCTGACTGAGCGCTGGCCGGAGCTGGTGTGGGAATGCTCGCATGTAGGCGGTGACAGGTTCGCAGGCAATGTCGTTGTCGCGCCCGACGGCGTGTACTACGGGAATCTGAGCGCTGAGGCGTCCGTGGCCACGATCGAAGAACACCTCGCCGGCCGTATCCACGCGGAGTATTTGCGCGGTTACACAGACCTCTTCCCAGCACAGCAGGCCGCTGTCGCGGCCACGCTCGCACGTTTCGGCCCGGCGGGCCGGAATGACTACGTGGTTGCGGCGACCTCCCGCGATGGCGATTACTGGCGGATGCGCATCACCGGCAGCCCGCCTCACCCGACCCGTCTCGACGTCGAACTGCAGGCCCGCCACGCCCCGCCGCGCCAACTGACCTGCCGCGGGCCGGCGATGAGCTCGGCCGTGGTCTACGAGCTCATTTCGATCCGTGCAGTCTAGAAGGACGGGTTTACCGAAGGCAGTTCGTTTGCACTCATCGCCGCGCAAAGAACCACACGGGTGCCAGCCGGGCCAAAAGCAACTGCCACGGCTGGCACCCTAAGTCAGGTTTAGCCGGGGATATTGTCCACAATGATGGGGTACTTGAACACGCCAGTGT
>DATING010000759.1:0-2427 GCA_035474555.1 Longimicrobium sp.
GGAGGCAGCGCCGTCGCACTCACGCACTCACGCACTCACGCACTCACGCACTCACGTCAGCTGTCGCGGTACGGCACCTCGATCACCAGCCCGTCGTGCGCGGCGACGACCTCGGGAAAGACGGCGCGGGCCTCGCGCTCCAGGATGCGCGGATCGTCCGCGTAGCGCGGGCTGAAGTGCGTGATGGCCAGCCGCAGCGCGCCGGCGGACGCGGCGATCTCGGCCGCCTCGCGCGCCGTGCTGTGCCCCGTCTGCCCCGCGCGGTCCGCCTCGTCCTGCGCGAAGGTGGCCTCGTGGATGAGCAGGTCGGCGCTGCGGGCGTGCTCGCGGGTGGGCGCGCAGGGGCGCGTGTCGCCCGTGTACACCACCCGCCGCCCCGGCCGCTCCGCGCCCACGATGTCCTCGGCGCGAAACACGCGGCCGTCCCACTCCACCGGCTCGCCGTGGTGCAGCTTGCCCCACAGCGGCCCCTCGGGAATCCCCAGCTCGCGCGCCTTGTCGGCGTTGAACCGCCCCAGGCGCGGGTGCTCCACGATGGCGTACCCCAGCGACTGCCCGCCCCGGTGGCTCGTCTTGAACGGGACGATGTCGTACACGCCGCGCTCCACGGCCTCGCCGGGCGCCAGCTCGTGGATGCGCACCTCGAACGGCACCCGCTCCACGCCCAGCTCCACGGCCTGCCGCAGCGTGTCCTCGGTGCCCCGCGGCGTCCACAGGTCCACCGGCTCCTCGCGCGCCTGCAGCCCCAGCGTGCGCAGCAGGCCGATCACCCCCAGGAAGTGGTCCGCGTGCAGGTGGGTAAAGAAGATGTCCCGGAACGTGAACCCCGTTCCGAACCGCATCATCTGCCGCTGCGTCCCCTCGCCGCAGTCGAACATCATCACGTCGCCTTCCCGCTGGATGATGAGCGACGAGACGTTGCGCCCCACCGTGGGCCGCGCCGCGGCGGTGCCCAGGAAGGTTATGCGCACGGGCCGGCTCCGGAACGGCAGTGCGTGAGTGCGTGAGTGCGTGAGTGCGTGAGTCGCCACTTTCGCACTTTCGCACTCTCGCACTTTCGCACTTCACTTCCGCACTGACGCACTACCGCACTCACGCACTCCGCCGTCATGCCGTCACCACCTCCACCTTCAGCCCGGGCTCGATCTCCGTCTTGGGGATGAGCGCGGGCCAGTACGCCATGATCTCCTGCACGGCCGGGCGCCCGCCCGCAAAGCCCGTCACGGAGGGCGGACCGGCTAGCACCAGCGGCGCGATCTCCTTGGTGAAGCGCTCCACGGCCGCCTTGTCCTGCCCGCGCACGCCCCAGCGCACCGTCACCTCCGGCAGGTCGCGCGGCAGGGGACCGGCCAGCGGGCCGTGCGTGGCGTTCCATCCCACGTACTCCGTGAGCACCTCGTCGAACTTGAGGCCCAGCCGGTCCAGCCGCTCGCGCAGCACGCGGTCCGCCATCTGTGCCTTTTCCACCGCGTCCGGCCAGGAATACACGAGCGTGCCCGTGGCCTTGTAGCCGTCGGAGTAGGCGATGCTGACCTTGAGCATGTCCGTGGCGCGGCCCGCGCTGCGCACGCCGTGCACCCGCACCCGGTCCGGGCCCGCGTCCTCCAGGCGGATGGTGGTAAAGTCCGCCACCACGTCCGGGGTGATGTAGCTGCGGGGGTCGCCCATCTCGTAGACGAGCTGCTCCTTGACCGTGGCCACCGTCACCCGCCCGCCCGTGCCGTCGTGCTTGGTGACGACGAACGAGCCGTCCGGCGACGCCTCGATGATGGGGTAGCCCACGTTCCCCAGGTCCGGGATGGTGCGCCAGTCCACCAGGTGGTTGCCGCCGGAGGCCTGCGCGCCGCACTCGTTGATGTGGCCGGCCACGACACCCGCGGCGATGCGGTCGTGGTCGTCCACGCTCCACCCGAACTCGTGGATCATGGGCGCGTACGTCAGCGCCGTGTCCGTGGACCGCCCGGTGATGACCACGTGCGCGTCCTGCCGCAGCGCCTCCACGATCGGCCGCGCGCCGATGTAGGCGTTGGCGCTCTGCACGCGGTCCAGCACCGTCGAAAGCGGCTCGTCCGTCTCCATGTTGCGCAGCTCCACCCCGCGCGCCAGCAGGTCGGGGAGCCGCTCCAGGATGTCGTCGCCGCTGATCATCGCCACCCGCGCGCGGCCGCGCTGGCCGACCTTCCGCGCCTCCTCCAGCACCGCGTCGCGGCAGCCGGCGGGGTTCACGCCGCCCGCGTTGGCGACCACGCGGATGCCGCGCTCCACCACGGCGGGCAGGATGTCGCCCATCAGCGGCACGAAGTCGCGCGCGTACCCGGCCTGCGGGTTGCGGCTGCGCTGCTTCTGCATGATCGACATGGTGACCTCGGCCAGGTAGTCGAGCATCAGGTAGTCGATCTGCCCGCCCTCCACCTGCTGCTTCGGGGC
>DATING010000760.1:0-2434 GCA_035474555.1 Longimicrobium sp.
CCGCCTGTGCACGGCCGCGCTGCTGCTGGCCGGGGAGACGCGCCCGCGGCGGGGGGATGCCGTGCGCCGCTTCCTGGAGCGCAATCCGCGCTTCGGCGCGGGGGAGGGGGGACGCGCCGTGCTGGCGTGGGCGGCGCGGTCGTATCCCCCGGGGCACGTGGAACTGGACGACGACTCGCCCGTTCCGCCGCCGCCCGTCTCCGCCGACGCCGTGTTGGACACGGCGGAACGGCTCCGTGACCTGGTGGTGCGGCGGGGGCGGGAAGCGCGCCGGCGGGGAACCTTTGTCCAATCCCCGGGTCCCTGAACGATGGCAGTACACGGGGCGCGGGACTTGCTGTCCGTACCCCCGGCCGGAGCGCCGGCCCAGGCAGGAATTCAGCATCCGCACAGGACCCATGAAGCTCTTTCAGGCCGACACGCGGCAGCGGCGCACGATGGGCGCCATCTTCGCCGTCAGCTTCATCATCGCCACGCTCCTCACCGCGTTCTTCCACACGCAGGTGATGGCGGGCGAGCAGTACGCGCAGCGCTCGGAGGAGAACCGCCTGCGGGGCATTCCCATCCCCGCGCCCCGCGGCACCATCCTGGACCGCGACGGCGAGGTGGTGGCCACGAGCATCACCAGCTACTCCATTGCCGTGCTCCCGGGCGACAGCGCCCTGGTGGAGGCCACGCTCAACGACCTGGCCCCCTTCCTGGGGCTGTCGGGCGAGGACGTGGCCGACCTGATGGTCAAGCGCATGCGCCGCAAGGACGACCTGCTGGAGGTGACGGACCGCGCCACCTTCTCGCAGGCCGCCGCCATCGAGGAGCGCCGCACGTCGTTCCCCAACCTGATGGTGGTGGAGCGTCCGCAGCGCTACTACCCGGGCGGCGCGGCCATCGGCCACCTGTCCGGCTACGTGACGGAGATCACCAAGGAGCAGCTGGAGCTGCCCGAGTACCGCCAGGCGGACTACAAGCAGGGGCGGCTCATCGGGCAGGCGGGGATCGAGAAGGAGTACGAGCTCACGCTGAGCGGGCGGGACGGCGCGCGCTTCGTGGAGGTGGACGCCAAGGGGCGCGTGGTGGACCCGCGCTCCACGGTGGGCGCCCGCGCGCCCGTGCCCGGCAACGGCATCCGGCTCACGCTGGACCTGAAGCTCCAGCAGTACGCGCACCAGATCTTTCCCGACACCATGAAGGGCGCCATCGTGGCGATGGTCCCTTCCACGGGCGAGATCCTGGCCATGTACAGCCACCCCACGTACGACCCCAACGACTTCGTGGGCCGCATTCCCACGCGGCTGTGGGGCGCGCTGACGACGGACCCCAAGAAGCCGATGCTGAACCGGACGATCACGGCGCGCTATCCGCCGGCGTCCACGTTCAAAACGGTGACCGCGGCCATCGGCGTGCAGCGCGGGCTGGTGAGCCAGACCACGCGCATGCCCATCTCGTGCACGGGCGGCATGGCGTACGCGGGCCGCTACTCGCGGTGCTGGTACCGGGCGGGCCACGGCTCGGTGGACCTGGCCGCGGCCATCGAGAACTCGTGCAACGTGTACTTCTACCAGCTGGGCATCCGCATCGGGCTGGCGGAGCTCACCCGCTCCGGCGCGCGGCTGGGGTTCACGGACCGCACGGGGATCGACCTGCCGGCGGAGCTGCCGGGGACGTTCCCCAAGAGCGTGGCGTGGTACAAGGAGTACTTCGGGACGGACGCGGTGCCCTCGGACGTGATGAGCCTTGCCATCGGGCAGGGCCCCAACGACCAGACGCCGCTGCGCATGGCGTACGTGTACAGCGCCATCGCGGGCAACGGCACGGCGCCCCCGCCGCACCTGGTGGTCACGGACAGCACCCGCAACGCGGCGCCCGGCATCGACCTGGGGCTGGACGCCAAGGGGCTGGAGGCGCTGTGGGAGGGGCTGCGGCTGGTGACGGAGCCGGACGGAACGGCGCTTCAGAGCAGCCTTGCCCGCTACAAGCTGTATGGAAAGACGGGTACGGCGCAGAACTCCCAGGGCCCGGACCACGGCTGGTTCGTGGGCTTCGCCGGCCGGCCCGGCGGCAGCCCGGACATCGCCATCGCGGTGATCGTGGAGCACGGCCTGCACGGTGACGCGGCGGCGCCCCTGGCGTCCAAGATCACCAACTTCTACCTGGACAAGAAGTACGGCCATCCGTTCGATCCGGCGCCCACGCTGGGCGAGCGGTGGCGCGCGGGCCGGGCCGGCACCAACGGCCAGTGGGATGCGCCCAACCGCCGCCTGATCCCGCCCACGGCCGCCCAGACCGCCGAGTCGCGCGGCGGGCGCGGCTCCGAGCGCCAGGAGCGCAACGACCGCCGCCGCAACGAGCGCGACGCGGAAGCGCCCAAGCGCGAGTCGGCCACGTCCGAGACGGAGTAGCTCCGACGGTTCGGAAGATGACGGAAGCGGCGCCCCCC
>DATING010000761.1:0-2089 GCA_035474555.1 Longimicrobium sp.
TGGGCGTATGCCCCATCGGCCTGGCCTTCGCAGACATTCCCGAAGAAGACTGATCTGCAGTTCGGATGATGGGGAACGCGGCCCGGACGGATCTCTCCCTCCGGGCCGCGGTGCTGTCGCGCGGAACGCCCGCCGTGCAGATTGGATGCGTCGCCCCGCCACGCTCCCCAGGCACCCGCCGCATGGACCCGCTGATCATCCCCCTGGACGACCGCCGCGCGCGTCTGGCCGAGCGGATGGACCTCGTCGGCCACGGCACGGCGGCGCTCGGCCTGCTCAGCGCGGCCATGGGCGGGCTGCCGGCGCGCACGGAGGGCGCAACGGCGCTCGTGGCCGTGCAACTCGCCGCCGCCGCGGCACTGGCCGTCGCCATTGTCCGCGAGCTGCGCTCCCGCGACAAAGCCGAGCTGCCGCGCATCAGCTGGCTGAACCTGATCGCCGCCGCCGTGCTGCTGTTCCCGTGGTACATGGAGCTTCGCGGCGGCGGAAAGGCCTTCAGTCCGGCGCTGGTGAGCGGGATCGTGGCGGGCGGCCTGGCGTTCCTGCATCCCGTCATCCAGCGCCGCCGCCGCTCGCGCTACGTGATGCGCATCGACGACGCCGGCCTTACCCTCGCCTGGGGCCCCTTCCGCCGCATCTCCGCCGCGTGGGGCGACCTGCGCGCCGTGGAGGCCACCCCCGACGCGCTGCGCCTCGTCATGGCGGACGGCCGCGAACAGCGCGTGCGCCTGCGGATGCTCGGCAACCGCGTCGAGGTGGCATCCGCCGTGGCGTCCGCCGCGGATCAGAAGGGCGTGGAGCGGATCGGGATTCCCTCGCGCGCCGCGTTCGAGATCGCCGGCTGATCCCATCCGCGAGGCGACGGATCCGGAAAGCCCGTCATCCGAACCCGTTCAACGCGATCCGGGTTGCCGCAACACCCGGAGACCCTTGCATGCAGCGCACATCGCGCGCATACGTACGCGACCCCATCCACCCGCCCGCCGGAGACCCTCCATGATCAACGACTTTCGCACCTTCATCGCGCGCGGCAACGTGATGGACCTGGCCGTGGGCATCATCATCGGCGCCGCGTTCACCACCGTGGTCAAGTCGTTCGTGGACGACATCCTCATGCCGCCCATCGGCATGGCCACGGGGGGCGCGGACTTTTCCGAGCTGTACGTGAACCTGTCGCGGCAGGACTACGCCTCGCGCGCGGCGGCGCTGGAGGCCGGGGCGCCCATCGTGAGCTACGGCGCGTTCATCAACAACGTGATCGCGTTCCTCATCACCGCGTTCGCCGTGTTCGTGCTGGTGCGCGCCGTGGGCCGCATGCGCGCGCGCTACGCCGACGCGCCGCCGGAGCCCAGCGAAAAGGACTGCCCGTTCTGCCGCTCGCGCATCCACCTGGCCGCCGTCCGCTGCCCCGCGTGCACGTCGGAGCTGTCGGCCGTGCAGGTGACGGCCTGACGCGGCCGGGGCTCCGTCAGCGGTCCCACTCCAGGCAATAGAAGTAGCCCGGCTCCGGCCGCGTCACGTGGTACTCGTAGCCGCGCGCCAGGGTGTCGAACCCCACACGCGCCACGTACTCCGGCCGGGCGTTGAAGCGCGCGTCGATGCGGCGCCGCGTGATCCGCGCCTCCTTTCGGTACTGGCGCGGCAGGTGCCGCAGCTCCACCCGCCAGACGATGAGCTGCACGGGCTCGTGCACGCGGAACTCCACGTGCGGCTCCGACGCGCCGTCGCTGTCGTCGATCTCCATGGCGTGGTGCACCACCGCCGCCTCGCCGTAGATCAGCGGCCGCTGAAAGGCCAGCTCCACGCAGTCGTAGTCGCTGGGGCCGCCGTCGCTGTTCGCGCGCACCGTCTGAAGGTCCGACGTGATGCGCGGCGCGCCCGAGCCCGTCCACTTGTAGCCGTGCCGGAACGAGCTCATGACCGGCTGCCGGCACTGGATGGTCCGGTACGCCTCGTAGCGCACCACCTTGCCGTCCGACGTGTACCGCGCGAAGGTGGAGATCCGCGAGTAGCCGTCCGGGTACCGCGCGCGCATGTGGCCCGTTAGGGCCGAATACACCACCCCCAGCAGGGCCACCAGGAAGAAAAT
>DATING010000762.1:0-5891 GCA_035474555.1 Longimicrobium sp.
GTCAGAGACCGCACCGGACGAACGTTCTCTCGACACACAGCGCGTCGGTGCGACACAGAACGGTGTCACTTTCTCTCGGACGCCGTCCCCCACGGGGGACAGACACGAGAAGCAGGGCGGCGGGGCGGATGTGACGGAAGCGTAGCAACCGTGCGGGCTTCCGCCGCATCCAACCGCGAACGGCGCGGCGGGAACGGCCCGTGCCTTCCCTGTAAGCCAATGCAGGCCCCGTCCCGGTTTATCCCCCCAGGAGGTTTGCCCCATGTTCCAGGTCCTTGTCAAAGACGATCGCCGCTCGGAAGAGCGTTCGCCGCGCGAGCAGCTCAAGCAGCTGGACGACAGCGGCGTGGTGGCCGCCTTTCTGGACGGCAACAAGCGCGCGTTCGGCGAGCTGGTGGAGCGCTACCAGAACCGGCTGCTGAACTTCATCTACCGCACCACGGGCGACCGCGAGCGCGCGGAAGACCTGGTGCAGGAGACGTTCATCCGCGTGTACCGGCACCTGCACCGCTTTGACCAGAGCAAGAAGTTCTCGACCTGGATCTACACGATCTCGTCGAACCTGGCCAAGAACGAGCTGCGCAACCGCTCGCGCAACCCGCTGGTGCTGTTCCAGACGCTGATGAAGAACCGCGAGGCGGACGAGCGCCCGCTGGAGTGGGAGGACAACACCTACCGGCCGGACGACCTGTTCCGCAAGCGCCACCTCAAGAGCCAGGTGGACGCGGCCGTGGACCAGCTGCCGGAGCACCACCGCACCGTCTTCATCCTCCGCGAGATGGAGGGCAAGACGTACGAGGAGATCGCCGAGATCACCTCCACCAACCTGGGCACGGTCAAGAGCCGGCTGAACCGGGCGCGCAACAGCTTTGCCCAGCTGATCGCGCCGGTGCTGGACTGACGGAGCTTCCCCGTCCGGGGGGGCGGGACGGATTTTTCGAACGGGGGCGGCCTTCATCGCGAGGGCCGCCCCCGTTCTGTCGTCTGGAATCCCGAACCATCACGCCGGAGATTGGGTCGTTCGTGCGCTCCTGCTTCTACAGACGGGCCTCACGCGGAGGGCGCGGAGAACCATGGAGAACAGCAACAGCAATCGCGTACAGAGGACTAGAGGTAATTCCCGATTCTCTGATTGATTGTGCATTCATGATTTCAAAGAAGGCCTCACACAGGGGGAAAGAGGCCACGGGGAACGGCAGCAGTAGAACTCACGTGCACAATCAATTTAGCGCTCCGGTATAACAGAGGACGACCAGAAGTTCCTCCAGCACTTCTGTTGCTGTGTGCGATTCCAATCCGCTGTCGTCTCTGCTGGTCTCCGCGTCCTCCACGTGAGACGGCTGTAAAACTCTGGTTGCACGATGAATCGTGAATTCGGTGTTGGTCCCCCTGGGCGAACGGAATGCCTGAGACGGCGGCGAGACACCGGCGCGTGATCGAGGCCTGTGCCCGTCTCCCCCTTTCTTTTCTGCCGCGGCGGATGCATCGTATTCCTCCCCGGTTTCGGGGCGGGCGTCCCCGCGCGGGGACGGGGTGTGTCCGGCAGACGCGGGGCGTGTGGAACTCCGACACGCCCGGCGCGTACAAGGCAGCCCACGGGCACGACCTGGGGCCGGCGGTGCAGGCCCCCGATCCACACCAGCGGCGCAGGCGCGATGATGATGGACTGCGACACCTTTCTGGACGGCCACTCGGACTTTCGCGACGGGCTCCTGATGCTTCCCGAACGGGTGGCGTTCGAGGCGCACCTGCGGGAGTGCGACCACTGCGCGCGCTACGACCGCGTGGTGGACAAGGGCGTGCGGGTGCTCCGGGACCAGCCGGAGCTGGAGGTCTCGGACGACTTCATGGACCGGCTGCAGCACCGCCTGTACCACGTGGACGACGAGATGGCCGCCGCCCGCCGCCGGCGCAGCCCCGTGTCGCGCGGCGCAGCGGCGGCGCTGGGCGCGGCGGCCTCGGTCGCGGCCGTGGCCCTGCTCCCTCGCCTGTACGCCGGCGCCGCGGCCCCCACGGTGACCCTGCTGCAGCCCGTGGCCGCCAGCGCACCAGCCGCCGCCGCGCCCGCGTACCGGACGGTGTCCGCGCCGGGCTCGTCGCAGGGGCTGGCCGCGCAGCTGGAGGAGGTGGGGGTGGACGTATATCCCATGCCCTACGCCGACGTGCTGTACCGCACCGCCTCGTACGCCGGCGCGGGCTCGCACGGCTCCGTCCTCGCGGAGTAGATGGCGCTGATCCGCCCCAGCCAGCTGGACCGCACTCTCCGCGACCGCGTCGCGGGGGGTGCGTTCTTCTTTTTTGGCGACGAGGACTATCTCCGCGAACAGGCGGTGGACAGGGTCGTGGCCACGTACGTGGACCCCGCCACCCGCGACTTCAACTTCGACCAGCCGCGGGGCAGCGACGTGCCGGCGGAAACGCTGGCCTCCATGATCGGCACGCCGCCCATGATGGCGGAGCACCGCGTGGTGGTCGTCCGCGACGCGCAGGGGCTGTCGGTGACGGCGCGCACGGTGGTGGAGGCCGCGGCCAAGGCGCCGCCGCCGGGGCTCGTCCTCGTCCTTTCCGCCGCCATCCCGTCCGGCAGCAAGGCCAAGTTCTACGACGAGCTGAAGAAGCACGCCGTTTCCGTGGAGTTCGCGCCCCTGTCGCAGGACGACGCGCCGGGGTGGGTGATGGAGACGGGGCGCGACGACCTGGGGGTGGAGGTGGACCCCGAGGCGGCGCGGGCGCTGGTGGGCGGGATGGGCGTGGACCTGGGGATGCTGGGCTCGGAGCTGCGCAAGCTCGCCTCGTACGTGCAGGACCGGAAGCGCATCACCCTCGACGACGTGCGCGCCGTGGGCGGCATCATCCCCCGTCAGGACCGCTGGGCCTGGTTCGACCTGGTGGCGGAGCGCCGCTTTCGCGAGGCCATCGAGACGCTGCCCATCCTGCTGGAGGCGGGTGAGAACGGCGTCGGCCTGGTAATCGGGATGGGCGGGCAGCTGCTGAAGGTCGCGCTCGTGTGCGCGGGCGGGCAGGCGGCGCTGGAACGCGAGCTGAAGCCGTTCCAGAAGTGGATGACGCGGCGGATCGTCCCCGTGGCGCGCCGGTGGTCGCTGCCGGAGATCGACCAGGCGTTGGGCGAGCTGCTGCGCACGGACCGCCTGCTCAAGTCCGCCTCGCTGACGGACCGGCAGGCGATCGAGGAGCTGCTGCTGCGGATGTGGGCCATCGGGCGGAAGGACGCGGCGGCCTGACGGGGCGGGGAACCGCGGACGGCGAACTGCGGGTTACAGGTTACAGGTTACAGGTTACAGCCTGCAACGACGGGTTGGGACGGGGCCGGCTGCATCTCGCGATGCGGTCGGCTTTTTCGTTCTGTCGAGGGACGAGTGTCATCGTCAACGTGGAGATTATGAAGGGCCGGCTGCCTGCGAGGCAGCCGGCCCTTCGTCGTGCTCCACATCGACCGCGCAGTTACATCGCGCCGGCGCCGGCGAAGCGGCGCGGCGTGAGGGCGGCGGGGACGTCGATGAGGGCGCGGCCGTAGTAGGGGAGCAGCATCGACAGCATCTCCCGCACGTCCGGCCGGTTGCCGATGCGCTGCGTGGCCGGGCCGGCGGGGCCGTTCTGCTGCGGCGAGCCCGTCCTGCGCAGCAGCCCGCGCGCCTCCACCGGGGTCAGCCGCGGACGGGCGGCGGCCGACAGTGCGCCCTGCACGCACGCCAGCGCCCCCGCCACGATGGGCGCCGCGGCCGACGTGCCGCCGAACCCGTCCGTGTACCAGCGCGCCTCGTGCGGCCCGCCCTGCAGGTCGCCGTACCAGCCGGCCGTGGTCACCTCCCACCCCCACCCCTGCGCGTCCACCACCGAGCCGTAGCAGGAGTAGTCCAGCCGCGAACGGTCCGGGCCCCACAGGTCACGGCCGTGCGTGCCCTGCGGCGGCGCGCCGGCACCCACCAGGATGGCGCCCGAATCCATCCCCCCGCGGCGGAACGGGTTGCTCCACCACGACGGAAACGGGCCGTGCGGCGCGGCGGGGTGGACGTCGTAGATCGGATCATCCAGGTCCTGCGCCCCGTTGCCGGCCGCCTCCACCACGAGGACGCCGCGGCGGGTGGCGTAGCGGATGGCCGCGAAGTCGTCCGGCCACCACTCCACCGCCATCCACCCGAACGGATCATCCGGGTTGTCGAAGTCCACGGCGGGGCCGGGCCGGTGCAGCTCGAGCAGGATGACGTCGCCCGGGGCCAGGTGGTCCGCGGCGGCGCGGATGGCGTACGCGGTGCCCCGCGGGTAGATGGACGCGCCGCTGATCACCGCGTCGGGGCTGATGCCCGTCACCCCGTACCCGTTCGCGTCGCCGCTGACGATGCCGGCCGCGGAGGTGCCGTGGTTGCGCACGTACGGGTTGCTGCGCTCGGTGCCCGCGATCACGCCACCCTGCCGCTCGCGCAGGTCCTCGTGGTTGAAGATCCACGCGCCCTCCACGTCCACGATGCGCACGCCGCTGCCGCCGCCCCCCGGCATGGCCCAGGCGTGCAGCGCGTCCACCCCCTGCGGCGCGGCGAACAGGTAGCCCTGCCGCTGCGTAAAATCCGGCGTCACGGCCGGCGGGTGCTGCACCCGCGGCTTCTGGCCCAGGTACAGGGCGGGCAGGTACGCGGCCGGCTTGACGTACGCGGCCTCCACGGCCTCCTGCACGCCCAGCACGCGGGCCACGTCGTCCAGGCAGCGGTCGTCCGCATACACGCGGTAGAAGAGCGACAGGTCGATGGGTCCACGCTCGCCCCCCGGGACGGTGCCTAGCGCGCGCACCTGCGCCTCGCTGTCGCCGAACAGCGGCTCCATGCACGCGCCAGCGTCGCGCAGGACGAGCGAGATGGCGCCGACCGCGGCGCCGGTGGTGGAGGCGACGTCCGTGCCCGTGGCGTGCAGCCCGGCATCGGCGCGGGCAACGACGATCAGCTCGCGCACCGGCTCGGCGTCGGGGATGACCCGCGGCCAGACGATGTTTTCGGAATCGGTGAACATGTATCGATCTCCTCGAAATCGAGGTTCAAAAAGGAAGTTCAAGTCCAGGGTGCCCTCACCTGGACAGCGGGCCCTATTGTCAAGACGTGTACCAAATTGCAAAAAGCTGTTAAGTTATTGGTATAGATGTGTTTGCAGGTTTAAATGCCGATGTGGTAGCGTGATGGGAACGCCCCGTTGTGAGACTCGCCTGGGGCACTGTGGAAACGTTGCCACAGGTCCCGGTGAGTTCCCCGGCGGATTGGGACAGGATGGAATTCGGGAGATTCTCGGACGGGACGGGTGATCTTCCGCGGGCCCTTCGAAAGACTCTGGAGACGGGTTCTCTCCGCACTCTTGCCAGCCGCTCCAATTCCTTCTATCTTTCCAGCCGGATGAACGGATATAGATGAGCGTTGCCTCGCCTGCGATCTTCGACCGCATGTCGGCCCTGGCCGACACCACCCGCAGCCGCCTGCTGCTGCTCCTGGAGCGGCACGAGCTGACGGTGGGCGAGCTGTGCCAGGTGCTGCAGCTTCCGCAATCCACCGTGAGCCGCCACCTCAAGCTGCTGGCGGACGAGGGATGGGTGAGCGGGCGCGCGGAGGGCACCAGCCGCCGCTACCGCATGCCGGCGGACCGGATGGATGCCGGCGCGCGCCAGCTCTGGCAGCTGGTGCGGCACGAGGTGGCGTCGCTCCCCGGCGCGGCGCAGGACGGCGAGCGGCTGCGGAGCGTGCTCATGCAGCGCAGCACGCGCTCCCGCGAGTTCTTCTCCTCCGCCGCGGGCGAGTGGGACCGGCTGCGGGCGGAGCTGTTCGGCCGGCGCGCGGACCTGAACGCCCTGCTGGGGCTGCTGGACGAGGACTGGACCGTGGGCGACCTGGGATGCG
>DATING010000763.1:0-5410 GCA_035474555.1 Longimicrobium sp.
CACCGTCGTCCGCCCCATGTCGTCCACGTCCACCATCCCGTCGTCGAACATCGCGCAGCCGAGCGCCGCCGCCAGGGTGCTGCGCTGCTCCATCCGCCCGTGGACGAAGATCGCGCCGCGGTCCAGCGTGCTCCCATCGGCAAAGACGATGTGCACGCGCGGCTCCCCCTCCGCGCATCCCTCCTCCCGCACCCGGGCGATCGGCGCGTCATGGATGCCGACGCCGCTGTCCCCCAGCAGCGCGCGGAGGTCCGGGTCCAGCGGCGCCTCCGCCCCGTTCGTGCACAGCACCACGTCCCCCGAGAGACGGGTGAGGTGCAGGGCCAGCCGCGCGCGGTCCGGCGTGCCGCCCAGGACGGCCAGCGGCGCATCCCGCACCTCGTAGCCGTGGCAGTACGGGCAGTGCAGCGCGGCGCGTCCCCACAGCGCAGGCAGGCCGTCGATGGGCGGCAGCTCGTCCCGCACGCCCGTGGCGAGCAGGATCCGCCGCGTCCGCACGGTCTCCCCACCGGCGAGCGCGACGTCGAAGGTGCCGTCCGCCTGCCGCTGGATGGCTTCCACCCGCGCGTCGCGGATGCGCACCGTCGCGTACTCCGCCAATTCCGCGCGGGCCAGGGCGCGCATCTCCGCGGGCGGCGTCCCATCACGGGTAAAGAAGTTGTGCATGGCCGGCGACGTCGCATTGCGCGGCTCCCCGGAATCCAGCAGCAGCACGTCCCGCCGTACCCGTCCCAGCGTCTGCGCGGCCGCCAGCCCCGCCGGTCCGCCGCCGATGATCACCACGTCCATCATCATCTCCCCACCTCCCAATTCATGTGTCCCGTCGCACCGCTTGTGCATCCTGCGATCATTCTACATGTTAAGGTGAACTTTAAGTCAAGGGGACGCGGGATGATGACGATTGGCGAGCTGGCGGCGCGGTTCGGGCTGGCGACGCACGTGCTGCGGCACTGGGAGAGCGTGGGCGTGCTGACGGCGGCGGAGCGCGTGAACGGGCGGCGGCGCTACCTGCCCGAGCACGTGGCGCGGGTGACGATGATCCTGCGCGCCAAGGAGGCCGGGCTCACGCTGGACCACCTGCGGCAGGTGCTCGCCGCGCCGGACGCGGACGCGCGGCGCGAGCTGCTCTCCAGCCACCACGCGGACCTGGACCGGCGGATGCGGGAGATCGAGATGGCCAAGCGGATGATCGAGCACGCCCTGCACTGTCCGGAAAAGGACTTCACCCGCTGCATGGTGTTCCAGGAGATCGTCGCGGGCGTCGCGGAGGGCGCGCCCGCGCACACCCACGCCGATGCGCCCGCAACGACCAGCGCGGCGACGCCCGCGCGCGAGCGCTTGGCCCGTGCCCGGACGCGTCCGCCCTCCGGCGCGGCGGCCGCGGAGCCATCCGGGCGGGCGGGCACCACGGTGTAGCCGTCGCGACCGCGCGGCCAGGGTTCCCCAACTGTCGGGCTGCGGGGGCGCATCGACGCAACTCCATCCAGGATCCGCCCGTACGAGACCGTCCGAGCGCTCTCCCGACCTGCGCCACGCCGGCGTTCCGCGCCCGCATCCCCTCCTCCATCCCGCTGACGAATGCCCGCCGGACCCTCCTGCCCCAACTGCGGCTCGCCCGACCTGCGCCAGTACTGCCCGGACTGCGGACAGGCCGCGCCCAAGCCGACGGACTATTCCCTCCGCGCCTACGCCGCGGAACTCGCGGGGCAGATCACCAATGGGGACGGCAAGATCATCCGCTCGCTGTGGGCACTCGTCGCGCGGCCCGGCGTGCTGACGGCGGACCACCTGCAGGGACGGCGCGCCCGGTACCTGCGCCCGCTGCAGCTCTTCCTGCTCGTCAACGTCCTGCTCTTCGTCACCGCGCCGCAGGTGCCGCTGTTCTCGTACAGCCTGGAGAAGTACCTCCGCTACGCGCCGCCCTCCCCCACCCTGGCGACGTCGCTGGTGCGGCGCGCGACACCGGCCGGCCACACGCACGAGGGACCGGGGGCGGCGGCGTTCCAGGCGTATGAACGGAAGTTCAACGCGCGGGTGGATGCGCAACGCAAGACGCTCATCATCTTCCTTGCCCCGGCGCTCGCCCTGGTGCTGCGGATGCTGCTCGCGTGGCGCCGTCCGATCGACGGCGTGCCCCGGCGCTACGGCGAGCACCTGGTGTTCACGCTGCACGTCCTGGCGCTCGTGTGGCTGGCGCTGGCGGGGTTGGGCATGATCGGCACGATCGCGGGCGGGCGGCTCACGCTCAATCCGCGGGCGCTCCTCGCCGTGGCTGGGGCCGTGCTCCTCCTGGGCATCCCCGTCTACCTGCTGCGCGCCGTACGCCGCGTGTACGCGCTCTCCTGGCCGGGGAGCGTGGCGGTGGCGGCCGTCGTCCTCACCGCGTTCACCGGGCTTCTCGTCATCTACCGCGGCCTGCTGTTCTTCACCACGTACTACACGCTCTGACGGGCCGTACAGCCCTCCCGGTGCCAATCCGGACGGACCCGGAAAGCGCGCGGAGGGCCGGACGGCGGCGGGGACACCGTCTTGCGTGGGATGGGTTGCGAGCGGACGACGCTCATCCCGCCGTGCGGCCCCGCGCGCCAGGAGGCATCCACCAGCGCGCAGGACGCACGGAGTGAGCACGATGGACGCGGACGGAACGGCTTCACCCGGTTTTCCCGGCGGCACCACCACCGCCCGGCCCGCCGACGCGCCCCCCGGCGTGGACGCGGCACTGGATTCCGCCGAGCGCGAGCTGAAGTTCGCCGAGCGCGACCGCGACGCCGCCGAAGCCAGCCGCGACCGCTTTTCCTTTCTCGCCGAGGCCAGCCGTTGCCTGGCCGACTCCCTGGACTACGAATCGACGCTCACCACCGTGGCCGGCATGTCGCTGCCGTACCTGGACGCGTGGTGCATCGTGGACGTGCTGGCGGAGGGCGGCGAGGTGCGGCGCATCACCGTCGTCCATCCCGACCCGGACAAGCAGGAGGCCGCCCGCGCGCTCCACACCCAGTATCCGCCCCGCGCCGGGGACCTGATCAGCGCGCCGCGGGTCATCCGCACGGGACGCCCCGAGATGGTGTTCGACGTCCCCGACGAGGCGCTGGCCGCCGCGGCGCACGACGACGGGCACCTGGCGCTGCTGCGCAAGCTGGGCGTAAGCGCGTACGTCATCGTCCCCATGGTGGCGCGGGGGACGGTGCTGGGCGCCATGACGTTCGTCACGGCGGAGCACGGCCGGCGCTTCGGCGACATCGACGTGGTGATGGCGGAGGACCTGGCGCGCCGCGCGGCCATGGCCGTGGACAACGCCCGCCTGCACGCCGAGGCGGTGGAGGCGCGCGAGGCCGCGGACGCCGCGCTGGTGGAGGTGGAGCACGCGCTGGAAGAGGCCACGGCGGCGGAAGAGAACGAGCGTCAGGCCCGCGACGCGGCCGAGGCGGCGCTCCGCACCCGCGACGAGTTCGTCTCCACCATGACGCACGAGGTGCAGACGCCGCTGAACGCCATCATCGGCTACCTGGAGCTGCTGGAGATGGACGTGAGCGGCGGGCTGGCGGAGACGCAGCGCGTGTACGTGCAGCGCGCGCAGGAGAGCTCCAGGCACCTGCTGCGGCTGGTGGGCGACGTGCTGGATTTTTCCCGCAGCGAGACGGCGCGGCTGGTCGTGGCGCGGGAGGAGATCGGCGCGGCGGAGACGGCGCGTGGCGCCCTGGCCCTCGTGCGCCCGCAGGCTTCCGGCCGCCTGCTGACGCTGGTGGACGAGACGGCCGGCGCCCGCGGGCTGCGCTTTCTGGGCGACGAGTACCGCGTGCGGCAGATCCTGGTGAACCTGCTGTCCAACGCCATCAAGTTCACCCCCGCCGGCGGCCGCGTACGGCTGGAGTGCCGCACGGCGGACGGGAACGGTGAAGACGGGGCCGGCGCGGACGGGGAGGGCTCCACGGCGCCGTCGCTCGTCTTCGTGGTCTCGGACAGCGGCGAGGGGGTCAGGGCGGAGGACGCGGAGCGCATCTTCGAGCCGTTCGTGCAGGGCGCGGCGGGGCTCACGCGGCCCCACGGCGGCACGGGGCTGGGGCTGCCCATCAGCCGCCGGCTGGCGCGGCTGATGGGGGGCGACGTGACGATGGACGGGCAGCCGTCGACCGGGCCGGGCGCCACCTTTACCCTGCGGCTCCCCGCCGCCGCGCCCGCCCCCGCCGCGCCCGGGGACGAGGCGGAGCGTGAGGCGGCGATTCCCATCGCGGCCGAACGCGCGGACGGGCGCGCGGCGGCGGGGCGCGGGCTGGCCACGGCGGGCGAGCTGCTGCTGCGCGAGGTGGCCCCGACCGTGGACGAGTTCGTCCGCCGGGCGCGCGCGGACGAGGCGCTGGCGGTCACGGACGCCATGACGGACGTGGACGTGGCCGATCACCTGGGCACGCTGGTGGTGGACGTGGCCAACTCGCTTCGCGTGCTGGCGAGTGAGAGCGGCGACGCGAGCGAGCTGCTGGCCGACGGCAGCCGCATTCAGCGCGTGATCGGCGAGCTGCACGGGGCCCAGCGCCAGCGCATCGGGTGGAGCGAGGCGCAGCTGGTGCGCGAGGCGAGCCTGGTGCGCGAGGTGTTCCTGTCCACGCTGGGCCAAGCGCTTGTGGGCGACGAGCGCGCGGCCGCCGCCGCGACCTCCGCGCTGGAGCGGCTGCTGGACGAGCGCAACCGCGCGGTCCTCAGCGGCTTCCGCGCATCCGCCGGCGGCGCGGGCTGACGGGCCTGTTCCCGCGTTACCCCGCGCCGCATCTTTCCGCCGCTCGCTCCGCGGCGGCGTGATCGCATCCCCCGCGGCCCTCCCGTCGATTCGGACATCCACCTCCACGCGTCCCCCTCCCATGAATCCCCTCACCGCGGTCAACCAGTCTCTCCCCGCGTTCTCGTCGGTGCGCACGGGCGACTGGGCTGCGCTGGAGGCGGCCATCGTCCGGGCCGGCGTGCCTCCGGCGGTGGCGGCGGAGGTCGTCGCCTTCATGCCGATCGCGTTCGGGCGGGTGCTGCTGGACGGGATGGGGATCGAGTTCTCGCCCGAGTACTCCACGCCCGCCAGCGCGGCGGAAGGCCGGACCGCGGGGATGATCACGGAGCATCCGATGTACGTCGCCGCGTACATGACCGCCTCGGGGATGTTCTCGCGGCAGGCCGGCGGCGACAGCCTGGTGAACACGGCCGTCTGGAGCGCGGAGTTCAGCGCCGTGAACCAGGCCCTGCACGCCGGCTCCAACGCCGCCGACCTCGTCACCGGGCCGCCACTGATCATCGGGCTGGATGGAGCCGGACCGGCGGATTCGGTGGATTCCGGCCAGGCAAAGAATGCGGCGGATGCGAAGGCAGGGCGGCCGTGGTGGCGCGTCTGGGGATGAGCGCCGCGTCCGGCATCTGGATTTCGGTGGAT
>DATING010000764.1:0-3471 GCA_035474555.1 Longimicrobium sp.
GGCGGCGGCCTGCCCCTCTACCCGCGGCGCGGTGAAGCCGACCTTGGCGGAGCCGTCGTTGTTGATGGCCGACGCCAGGATCACCGCGTGCACGGTGTCGCCGTCCGCCAGCGCGTCTTCCAGCCGCTTGAGCGCCGCCACGGCCACGCCGCTGCCGCCCACCGTCCCCCCCGCGTCCGCGTCGAAGGCCCGGCAGCGTCCGTCCGGCGAAAGGATGTTCCCCGGCTGGTAGATGTAGCCGGCGTGCTGGTTCGCCGCGACGGACGCGCCCCCGACCAGGGCCATGTCGCAGTCGCCGCCCAGCAACGCCTGGCAGGCCAGGTGCACCGCCACCAGCGAGGTGCTGCACGCCGTCTGCACCACCACGGCGGGGCCTTCGAGCCCCATCTTGAACGCCGCGCGGGTAGCCAGGAAATCCTTGTCGTTCCCCATGTGCACGGCCATCTCGCCGGCCGCGGCGGTCACGTCCGGGCGGGAGAGCAGGTTCAGGTAGTAGCTGCTCATGCTGGTGCCCGCGTACACGCCCACGCGGCCGGAAACGCGCGCGGCATCGTAGCCGGCGTGCTCCAGCGCCTCCCACGCCACCTCCAGGAACAGGCGCTGCTGGGGGTCGGTGACCTGCGCCTCGCGCGGGCTGACGCCGAAGAAGGCGGCGTCGAAGCGGTCCACCTCCGCCAGCGCGCCCCGCGCGGGGACGTACGCGGGGTGGGTGCGCAGCGACTCCGGCACCGTCGCGGCGGTCAGTTCCTCGTCGCTGAAGTGGCGGATGGAATCCACCCCGGCGCGCAGGTTGGCCCACAGGGCGTCCACGCCGGGCGCACCGGGAAAACGCCCCGCCATTCCCACGACGGCGATCTCCAGCCCCGTGGGCTCGTTGGTCTGGCTCATCGATCGCTCGAACGCTTGTTTATTCGTCGTGAAAGAACAGAAAACAGGGAACGGCCTGCTCGCCCGGTCACCCGTCACCGCGTGACCCGGTCGCGCCAGCCCGTCCCCTTGCCCGCAGCCTGTGCCGCCCGTCGCGCACCCGCGCGTCGTCCGCCGGCGCGGCGGCCGGCTCCGGCGCGGGGGCCTCCAGCGCCGCGGCCAGGGCGCTCACGGTAAGGTAACGGAACAGGTGGGTGATGGGCACCGGCTGGCCGAACGCCTCGCGCAAGCGCGCCTGCACCCGCACCAGCAGCAGCGAGTGGCCGCCCAGGTCGAAGAACCGGTCGTGCGCGCCCACGCCCTCCACCCCCAGCACCTCGGCCCACACCGCGGCCACCGTGCGCTCCGCCTCGGTGCGCGGCGCCTCGTACACGCGCGTGGCGTTCGCACTCCCCTCGGGCGCCGGCAGCGCCTTGCGGTCCACCTTCCCGTTGGGCGTCAGCGGCAGCGCCTCCAGCACGACGAACGCGCCCGGCACCATGTACTCCGGCAGGCTCTGGCGCAGGTGCGCGCGCAGCGCCTCCTCCTCCACGCCCCCGACCACGTACGCCACCAGCCGCTTCTCGCCCGGCGCCTCCTCGCGCGCCAGGACGACGCAGTCGGTGACGCCCGGATTCCGCCGCAGCGCCGCCTCGACCTCGCCCAGCTCGATGCGGAAGCCGCGCACCTTCACCTGCGCGTCCAGGCGCCCCAGGAACACCAGCGTGCCGTCCGCCGCCCACCGCGCGCGGTCGCCCGTCCGGTACAGACGCGCGCCGGGCTCGCCCGAGAACGGATCGGGGACGAAGCGCTCCGCCGTCAGACCGGGACGGCCCAGGTAGCCGCGCGCCAGCCCGCGGCCGCCCAGGTACAGCTCGCCCAGCACCCCGGCCGGCAGCGGGAGCAGCGAAGCCCCCAGCACGTAGGCGCGCGTGTTGGAGATCGGCCGCCCGATCGTCGTCGGCCCTCCCGCGCGGCGCAGCGTCCAGGTGCTGTACGTGGTGTCTTCGGACGGGCCGTAGAGGTCGTACACGCGTTCGATCCCGCCGCGGGCGTAGAGCGCGTCCACCAGCTCCGCCCGCAGCGGCTCGCCCGCCAGGTTCACCGTCCGCACCCCGGACGGGATCCCGTCGCGCTTCAGCAGCGCCGCGATGGCGGACGGCACCGTGTTGACCAGCCGCACCTGGTCCGCCGCGGCCGACTCCGGCAGCGCCAGCGCGTTCTCCACCACGATCACGCGGCCGCCCAGAGACAGCGGAAGGAAGATCTCGAAGACGGAAAGGTCGAAGGAGATCGACGTCGCCGCCAGCACGCCGGACAGCTCCTCCGCCGTGAAGACGGTCGCCGCCCACGACAGGAGCGCCACGGCGCTCTCGTGCTCGATCGCCACGCCCTTGGGGACGCCCGTGCTCCCGGAGGTGTAGATCAGGTACGCCAGGCTCCGCGGCGTGGCGCCGCTCGCGATCCGTTCCGCGCTCTCGCGGGCGATCTCCGCCGCCGCCCCGTCCACGCTCACTACCGTGACGCCATCCGGGATGGGGAGCGTGGCGCGCAGCGACGCCTGTGTAAGCAGCGCCACCACGCCGGAGTCGGAGAGCGTGAACGCAAGCCGCTCGGCGGGATAGGCCGGATCGAGCGGGACGTAGGCACCGCCCGCCTTGAGCACGGCCAGGAGGGAGACGACCATCTCCACACCGCGCTCCAGGCACACGCCCACCCGCACCTCGGCGCCAACGCCCCGGCGGACGAGGTAGTGCGCCAGCCGGTTCGCCCGCTCGTTCAGCTCGCGGTAGGTGAGCGCATCCGTCTCGTGGACGACGGCGACGGCATCCGGCGTGCGCGCCGCCTGCGCCTCGAACAGCTCGTGGATGCACCGGTCCGCCGGATACCCGGCGTCGGTCCGGTTCCACGCCTCCAGCACGACCGCGCGCTCCGCCGGGCCGAGCAGCTCCAGCTGCGAAAGCCGCACGTCCGCATCGTCCGCGACCTGCTCCAGCACCCGCTCCAGGTGGCCGAGCATCCGCTCGACCGTGCCACGCTCGAAGAGGTCCGTGCTGTAGTTCAGTCCGCCGCGCAGGCCCTGGGGGGTGGCCGTGAGCGTCAGGGACAGATCGAACTTGGCGCTCGCGAGCTCCGCACCGGCGCCGCTCCCCTTCAGCCCCTGGAGGGTGCTTCCCCGGCCGTCGGCGTCCTGCAGCGCGAACATCACCTGGAAGAGCGGCGAGTGGCTGAGGGACCGCTCCGGCTGCAGCTCGGCCACCAGCTTCTCGAACGGCACCTCCTGGTGCTCGTACGCACCCAGCGTCGCCTCCCGCACCCGCCCCAGCACCTCCCGGAAGCTCGGGTTTCCCGAGAGGTCCGTCCGCAGCACCAGCGCGTTGACGAAGAAGCCGATCAGCTCCTCCACCTCCCCACGCGTGCGTCCGGCAATCGGGCTCCCCACCACCACGTCGTCGCTTCCGGCGTACTTGGAGAGCAGCACCTGGAACGCGGAGAGCAGCACCATGTACAGCGTCGCGCCCTCGCTGCGCCCCAGCGTTCGGAGCCGCTCCAGCAACTCCAGGG
>DATING010000765.1:0-10629 GCA_035474555.1 Longimicrobium sp.
TCAGCATCGCCTCGCGCACGGGAGGGTGCAGGGGCGTGGTGGCGGCGTAGTCCAGGTAGACGGGCTCGTGCATCAGGGCTCGGTCAGCAGGTGTGGGCGGGATTGATAAACACGAGCGGCGTCCAGGTTCACGCAGGGCGAAAAACGATGCGCGGAAACGCTTTACCGGGCGTGGCGGGATGAGTACATTGGGCGGGTGACGACGCAACCCGTGACGTGATTCCGCATGATCCCGCCGCTTCCGGACAGCCAGCCCGCGACGTTCCGCACCACCGTGCACGGCACCATCTTCGCCGAGCGCGCGGCCCGCGTGGCGCAGATGACGGCAGGGGATGCGCTGGTGCTGATCCCCGATCCGCCCATGGAAGACGACCCGGAGGTGTGGGTGCACGCGTCCGACGGCGAGCCGGTGGGGCACCTGCCGCCGGAGATCAACCAGTGGCTCGCGCCCTGGCTGCTGCGCGGCGGAAAAGCCCGCGCCATCGTCATCCGCGTACACGGCGACGACGTGCCCAGCTGGAAGCGGCTCATCATCGAGGTCCACTGCGCGGGGGCGGACGGGGACGCGGCGTAGGCCTCCCGCGGGGGCCCTCCCCCGGCCTCGCTTAGGCTCGTCCACCCCCTCCCGCAAACTGCGCGGGAGGGGTGTAGACTTCTACGGGGTCATCGTCGCAAGGGCGGAGTTCCTCGGTCTGCTGGGTTCATCGCAGACTGCGTCCGCCATGCTCGTCAGATGCTGCGGACGGGGAGCGCGACCACGTCATCCACCTGCATGGTCTCGACGACGTGGAAGGGCTCGCCGTAGGCCGTGCGGATGAGCGATCCGTAGCGGGCGGCGTGCATGCGCACCTGGTCGTACAGCGGGCGGTCGCCGCCGGGGTACACTTCCCCGCCCCACGTCTTGCCGTCGAACTGCGAGGCGTAGCAGTGCACGGCCTGCATCTTGGTCTCGATGTAGTCCGTGATGTCCACCACGAAGCTCGGCTTGACCGGGTCCTCGCGGTACGTCAGCGCGTACAGCAGCTTGTGCGGGCGATGCGGCTCGCCGGGCGCGTCGAGCTTGGCGAGGCCGGCCAGGAAGCTGGCGTCGTACGCGAGCTGCGACGCGATCCGGTGGTCCGGGTGGCGGCCCGTGACGTAGGGCAGGATGATGACACGCGGCCGGAACGCGCGGATGAACGACGCGACCAGGCGCCGCGTCTCGTACGTGTTCTCCAGCCCGGCGTCGGGCAGGCCAGCGTTGCGGCGCGCGGTGACGCCCAGGACCTTCGCGGCCGCGTCGGCCTCTTCGCCGCGGAGGTGGGCGCTGCCGTCGGTGCCGCGCTCGCCGGCGGTGAGGTCCAGGATGCCGGTGCGGTAGCCCTGCGCGGCCGTCCGCGCCATCGTGCCGCCGACGAGCAGCTCCACGTCGTCGCGGTGCGCGGCGATCGCCAGCAGGTCCACCGGCGGAGCGAGGGGTTCGGTGTGGGTCGGTTCGGTCACGGTATCGCGGGTCAGGATGATGACGGTCGACAGATGACTCGGGCAGTGCACGGACGGAAATCAGTGCACGGAGGTAGGCATCGCGCGGCGCCCCCACCGCCGCTTAGGCTCGCACCTCCCCCAAAAAACCCTGGGGGTGGTTGAACTACATCAAGGGCGGGTCGTGCACGATGGGCGGGCTCCCTTCACCCGCGAAGAGCCCCTCCCCCCGACCCCCTCCCCGCTCGTTCCTCGCGGAGAGGGGGAGAACTTCGTGCCGGGGACGTGGGCCAGTGCCGCACGGGACCCGCAACGCGAATCCTGCGTACCCCACGGCACCCGCCCGTGCCGGACCTGTCGGCGAAGGCCGACATCACGTTTTCGGTGCCGCGACTTCAGTCGCCGGGGCTCCCGGCCCCCGCCCTCCGGCACCACACTCCTCCCGCGCACAACCCCAAAATGCCGAACCCCCGGCCCCGCGCGCAAACGCGCACGAAGCCGGGGGGTTTATCGGACGGGATCCGTTGCAGGCCGTACCCTGTAACCTGTCCCCTGTAACCCGCAGTTGCAGGCTATTCCCTATTCCCTATTCCCTATTCCCTGCCGTCCCTACTCGTACCGCAGTGCATCCACCGGGTCCAGCCGCGCGGCGCGCCAGGCGGGATACAGGCCGAACAGGATGCCCGTCGCCGCGGCGGCCACCAGGGCCATCGCCACCGCCCACAGCGGCACCTGCGCGGGGATGGGCGTGAACGCGGCCAGCAGCAGCGCGCCGCCGCCCCCGAACGCCAGCCCCACCAGCGCCCCGATCACCGTCACCGTGCTCGCCTCCACCAGGAACTGCCACAGGATCTCGCCGCGGCGGGCGCCCAGCGCCTTGCGCACGCCGATCTCGCGGGTGCGCTCCGTGACGGAGATGAGCATGATGCCCACCACGCCCACGCCGCCCACCATCAGGCCGATGCTGGCCAGCAGCGTCATCACCAGGGTGATGGCGCCCGTGATGCGCCCCATCAGCTCCGCGAACGCCTCCTGCCGCACCAGGGCAAAGTCGTTCTCCTCGCCCGGCTTGAGCTTGCGCAGGGAGCGCAGGGTCACCGTCACGTCGTCCATGGCGCGCTCCTGCGACACGGCCGGCGCGGGCACCACCCAGAACTCCAGGAAGTCGTCCTCCACCTGCCAGCTCTTGAACGCCGTCGTGGCCGGCACGTACGCCCACAGCTGCTGCCCGCCCTCGAACAGGTTGGGCTTGGGCTTGAACACGCCCACCACCCGGTGCGGCACCCCCTGCAGCCGCAGCGTGGCGCCGATGGCGTTGCCGCCGCCGAACACCTCCTCGGCCACGTCGGCGCTGATCACGGCCACCGTGGCCGAGCGGTCGTACTCGTTCTGCAAGAACGGGCGGCCCTGCAGGAACTCGCCCCGCACGTACGTGGTCCACTCCGGCCCCAGCCCCACCAGCGAGATGCTGCTGTAGTTCTTGTTGCCGTAGCGCACCGACCCGCCCGTGGAGACCACCGGCGTCACGCTCTGCACGCTGGGCAGCTCCTCCATCACCGCCGCCTCGTCCATGGTCAGTTTGGGCTTGCCCTCCCACGGCGGCGTGTTGCTGAACTGCACCTGCGTCTGGTCAAAGCGCGACACCACGAAGTTGGCCGCGCCAATGGAGGCCACGTCGTCCGAGATCCCCTTTTCGACCCCCGCCATGATGGAGGTGATCAGGGTGACCGTGGCCACGCCGATGGCCACGCCCAGGATGGTGAGAAAGGCGCGGACCTTGTTGCTCCGCAGGGAATCCAGGGCAATGGTGACGCCCTCGACCGTCGCTCGCATGCTCATGGGCGCCTCATTCCGACCGCAGGGCCACGATGGGGTCCAGCCGGGACGCGCGCCACGCGGGGTACACCCCGGCCGCCAGCCCCACCCCCACCCCGAGAAAGATCGCCAGCGCGATGGACCAGGGGGCCACCGTGGCCGGCATGGGCGTCGCGGCCTGCACGCCCTTGGCCAGCAGCACCCCCGCGCCGATCCCCAGGAACGCGCCCGCCGCCGACAGCGCGGACGACTCGATGAGGAACTGCATGAGGATGTCCTTGCGGCGCGCCCCCAGCGACTTGCGCACGCCGATCTCGCGCGTGCGCTCCGCCACCGACACCAGCATGATGTTCATGATCACGATGGCGCCCACGATGAGCGAGATGCCCACCAGCATGGGGAGCGCCAGGAGCAGGATCGTGCGGATCTTGTCCCAGAACGCCAGCGAATCCTCCGCCGTCTCCACGCTGAAGTTGTTGCCCTCGCTGGGCTTGAGCCCGCGGCGCACCCGCATGAGCGTTTCCAGCTCGTCCATGGCGGGGCGGATGAGCTCCGCCTCGGGCACCTTGTAGGTGAGCGAGCCCACGGCGTTGCGCTGCCGGTTCACCCAGCCGTTCATCCCGCCGGCCCGCAGCGGCGCGACGACCACGTTGTCCATGCTGAAGCCCATCAAGCTTCCGCGCTCCTTCAGCACGCCCACCACGCGGAAGGGGAGGCCGCGAATGCGCAGCTCCTGCCCCACGGGGTTGCGGTTGTCCCACAGCGCCTCGGCGATGCCGCTGCCGATGACCACCACCGGCACCCCCTTGTCGCTCTCCTGCCGCGAGAAGGTGCGCCCCGCCTGCATCTCCAGCTCGCGCGCCTCGAAGTACTCGGCGTTGGCGCCCGTGATCTGCACGTTCTCCAGCTGCTGCCCGCGGGGGCCCTGCACGGCGCCGTCCGTCTCGGCGCTCAGCGAGACGAGCCCCGGCGTCTCCATGCGCTCCGACAGCCACTCGGCGTCGTCGATGGTCAGGCGGGGGCGCCGCACGAACTCGCGCCACTGCTCGCCGTCCGCCTCCATGTTCACGGCGGGAAAGCGGCGGACGACGACGGTGTTCACCCCGTAGATGGCGCCCTTGAACTCCTTTTCCACGTAGGCGTTCATCCCCTCGATCAGCGTGATGACCGCGATGAGGAAGGTGACGCCCACCACCGTGCCCAGCACGGTGAAAAAGGCCCGCAGCTTGTTGGTGCGGATGGTGTTGAGGGCCAGCCGCACGCCCTCCCAGAAGTTCATCTCACGCCTCCGCGCCCACGGGGTCCCGCACCTCGCGGGCGGCAACGGGCGCCGGCGCCTGCCGCACGTCGCTGCTGATGACCCCGTCGCGCAGCGTCACCACCCGCTCGGCGTGTGCCGCGATGTCGGGCTCGTGCGTGACCATGATGATGGTCTGCCCCTCCTCGTGCAGCCGGGCGAACAGGGCCATGATCTCCTCGCTCGTCCGCGAGTCCAGGTTGCCCGTGGGCTCGTCGGCCAGGATGATGCTGGGGTTGGTCACCAGCGCGCGGGCAATGGCCACGCGCTGCCGCTGGCCGCCGGACAGCTGGCTGGGGCGGTGGTCCATGCGGTCGCCCAGCTCCACCGACTTGAGCGCGTCGGCGGCGCGGCGGCGGCGCTCGGCCTTGCCCGTGCCGGCGTAGACCAGGGGGAGCTCCACGTTCTCCAGCGCGGTGGACCGCGGCAGCAGGTTGAAGGTCTGGAAGACGAAGCCGATCTCGCGGTTGCGGATGCGGGCCAGGTCGTCGTCGCGCATTCCCGCCACGGGCTGGCCGTTGAGCACGTACTCGCCGGCCGTGGGCGTGTCCAGGCACCCGATCAGGTTCATGAACGTGGACTTGCCGGAACCCGAGGGCCCCATGATGGCCACGTACTCGTTGCGGTGGATCCGCAGGTCCACCCCGCGCAGGGCGCGCACGGTCTCCGCGCCCAGGTCGTAGTGCTTCTGGAGGCCCCGCGTCTCGATGATGGGCTTGTCGTCGCTCATCCCTTGTCCTTGCCCTTGCTCCCGGCGCTGTCCGGGTCCGCCATCTTCACGGGCGCGTCCGCCTCCAGCTCGCGGATCACCTGGTAGGTGCCGCTGACCACGGTCTCGCCGCCGCGCAGCCCCTTGACCACCTCGAAGTAGCGGTCGCCGGCGATGCCCACCTGCACGGGCACCCACCTGACCTTGCCGGACGCGGAGTCGACGACGAACACGCCCTCGATCTCCTGCGTGCGCTGCTGGATGCGCTGCGTGCGGCTCTGGTTGGCCGTCTGCCCGGGCGCCTGGTCCTCCTCCTCGTCCGCAGCGCGCAGCTTCTTGCCCTCGGGGTCGCGCACCGTCAGGGCGATGATGGGCACGGCCAGGGCGTTGGCGCGCGTCTCCGTGACGATCTCCGCCGTGGCGCTCAGGTCCGGGCGCAGCTCCGCGGGCGGGTTGTCGAGGGTGATCTCCACCTCGTAGTCCACCGTCTCCTCGCTCCCCTGCGCGCCCGTCAGGGGCTGGATGGAGCTGTTGCCGATGCGGGTCACGCGGCCGGGAAAGCTCTGCCCGGGGAAGGCGTCGATGCGCACGGCCGTGCTGTCGCCCACGGTGATGCCGGGGACGTCCGTCTCATCCACCTTGACCGTGGCCTGCATCGTCGAAAGGTCGGCGATGGTGAGCAGGAGCGAGCCGGGGTTGTTCATCGTCCCCACCACGGCCGTTTCGCCCTCCTCGATGTTCAGGCGGGTCACGCGGCCGGCCATGGGGGCGCTGATGGTCGTCTTGGACGCCTGGTCGCGGGCCTCGCTGAGGGCCGCCTGCGCCTGGCTGACGCCAAAGCGGGCCGCCTGCAGCTCGCCCTCGGCCACCTGGGCCTGGGTGCGGGCCTGGTCCAGCTCGGCGCGGGAGATGAGCTGGTCGCCGCTGCTCAGCTGCTCGGCGCGCTCGGCGGCCGTGCGGGCCTGCAGCAGCTGCGAGCGGGCCTGGGCCTCGCGGGCGCGGGCCTGGGAGACGCTGGCCTCGGCGCGGCGCACGTTGGCGGCGAAGGCGCTGGGGTCGATGCGGATGAGGACGGCGCCGCGCTCCACCATCTGCCCCTCCTGCACCAGCACCTGCACCACCCGGCCGCTGATGTCGGCGCTGATGTCGACCTTGCGGACGGGCTCGATCTTTCCGCTGGCCGTGACGACGGACACCAGGTCCCGCCGCGCCACCTGCTCCGTGCGCACCTCCACGCCCTTGTCGCCGCCGCCGCGCAGCGTCAGGGCGCCCAGCACGCCGATGGCCGCCACGACGCCCACCACGATCAGCACCTTCTTCTTCGTCGACATCACCTTATCGTCCTGTTCCCCGGGGGTGGAACCGCGTTTATCGGAGGGTCCGGCCGACCAGCGCCTCGAGCGCGGCCAGCGACTTGTGGTACGTGTACACGGCGTCGATCACGGCCCGCTCGGCCTCGGCCAGGCGGGTCTGCGCGTCCGTCACCTCCAGCGAGGCGGTGGCGCCCAGGCGAAAGCGCTCGCGGGCCATGCGCAGCTCTTCGGCGGCGTTGGCGGCCACCTCGCGCTGCAGGGCCGCGGCGCGGTAGGCCGTCTGCATGGTCAGCAGCCCGGCGCGCACGTCGGCCGTGAGCCGCTGCTCCTGCGCCGTGACGGCCAGGCGGGCATCGCTCTCGGCCACGCGCGCCTCGGTGACGCGCCGCTCGCGGTTGAGCCCGTCGAACAGGGGGAGCGAGATGCTCATGCTGGCCTGCAGGGGCTGCCGCTCGTAGCCAAAGGGAAAGCTGGGGTTGCCCTCTTCCACCTGCCGGCGCACGGCGGCCCGGACCACCGGGTCTTCCGTGTTGAACTGGGCGCAGCTCACGGGCGAGAGCCCGGCCGCCACGCGCAGCGCGTTGTTCTCGTTGCACGAGGCGAAGGCGCCCTGAAGGCCGCCCAGCTGCTGCTGCACCAGCGGGTCGATGTTGCCGGCGCTGTACACCGAGCCCACCAGCCCCACCTGGAAGTTCAGGCTGGGCAGGTAGGCGGAGCGGGCGGCGCGCACCTGCGTGTTGGCGGCGCCCGTGTTGGCGCGGGCCGTGAGCAGGCCGGGGTTGTTCTCCAGCGCCATCCCCACCAGCTCCTGCGCCGTCCAGCGCGGCTCGAAGAGCTCGAAGGCGCTGCTGAGCCGCGCGCCGTCCGGCAGCTGCACGCCCATCAGCAGCCCCAGGCGCAGCAGCTCGGTCTCGTACGCGTTCTGCTGCTGCACCAGGTTGGCCTCGGCGCGGCCGCGCTCCACCTGGGCGCGGCGCAGGTCCAGGGGCGTGCCCGTGCCCACCTCCAGCCGCGCCTGCGCCAGCCGCTCGTGCTCGCGGGTGCGCTCCACCTCGCGCTGGGCCTGCGTGGCCACCTCGCTCGTCTGCAAGGCCGTGAGGTACTGCTGGCGCACCTGCATCACCAGGTCCGCCTCGTAGCCGGCGATGCGGGCCGTGGTCGCCGTCTCCTGCGCCCGCGCAATGCGGGGCTGCAGCAGCTTGGCGCCGCTCATCTGGTAGTTGAGGCCCAGGTTCCAGTTGGACGAGTAGTACTCCGGCCGCTCGCCGAACACCTCGCTGCCGAAGCGCTGCACGCCGGGCGCCGTGTAGCCGAAGCCGGCGCTCACGTCGGCGGAGGGGAGGAAGTCGGCGCGGGCGGCGCGGACGGCGGCGCGCGACGTAACGGCGTCGTTGCGCGTGGCCGCCATGTCGGGGTTGTTCTCGCGGGCGGCGGCCACCGCCTGCTCCATCGTGAGGCCGGGGCCCGTGGAGTCGGCGCGCTGCTGCGCGGCCGCCGGCAGCGCCATCGCGGCGGAAAGCACGAGCGGCCCGGCGGCGCGGGCAAAGAAAGAAATCGACATGGGTCGAGCGGGCTTGATGTGTACTGCGAGAGGGGGCGGACCAGAGCCGCCACGGGGCCCACTACGGCGCCGCCCCCGGAGAGTTTCAGCCGCGGACGGCGGCGATGACGACGACGACCGCGAGGTAGATCGCGAAGAGGATGATGCCCGCCTTTGCGGGCGAGATCCGCCGATTCACGGCGGACACGCCTGCCGCCACGAGCGCCAGCCACCACAGCATGAACACGGTGAACGCGTTCAGCACGCGAAAGGCGAACGAGTCCGCCTCCAGCCCGGGAACGAGCAGGGCCAGGCTGAGCTGCGTGGCGGGGTCTCCGCTCTGCACCTGGAAGAAGAGCGTGATGGCAAGGCCCAGGGGGGTGATGAGCCCGGCGTGGCTGACCACCGCCAGGTGCTTGCGAAAGCTCCCCTCGCCGTCCATCAGCTTGCCGAAGATCCCCGTGCACAGGCCGGCCACGAGCAGCGTCATCAGCGGCACGAGAACGAGCTGGCCCACGACGGCGAAGATGCGCCCCATCTGCACCATCATGTCCATGCTGGGCGCGGGCGCCCCGGCCGGGGCCTGCTGCTGGCTCATGGCCTCGCGGATCTGCGCCTCCATGAGCTCGCGCGGAACGAGCATCACCATCGCGGCCATCAGCACGGTGCCCACGATCAGCGCGTCCACCCACGGCGCGCGCGTGTTGAAGCGCTGAAAGAGCGCGACGGGGGAGAACAGCGTGTCCACGAAGCGCTTGGGAAACGACCCGGGATCCGGCGCCGGCTGCGCGTCGGTGTCGTACGGATGGCCGGTCGTGGGAGCAAAGTCGGACATGGGAGCCTCGGCGGAACGAAGCGGGGGGAGTGAAGCTCGGAGGATGTCCCCAAGTTAACGAAAACGAGCGCGGAAACGTAGGATGCCGTCGGCGAGGTTACGAAGGGAGGGGCGCGGGGCGGAGCGGGAGAGTGGGCAGGAGTGGAGGGAGGATGATCGGGGATCGGCGGAAGGACGGACGGCGGGCGGGATCGGCGGGGAGGGCAGAGCGAATGAATTCGCCGCAACGACTACACGAAGTCCGCCTGCGCGGACTGGCGGCGCCCGCCGGGGCAGGCAGCGTGCGCGCGGCGGCGACAATGTCCGCTCAGGCGCGGCGGAATCCGATGCAAATCCTGCGGCCGGCCATGCATTCGAGTTCTACGGCCGTTTCACGCGGAGGCCGTCTGTCGAAACCGGAATGCAGCGCGACTACGATCAGGTATCCACCCGACGGCGAAGCGCCGGAAACCCTCGAGGTCTCCGGCGCTTCTGCTTCGTGATGGATCCACGGGTCAGCGGGGGATCTGCGTTCGCTCGGCGCGGTAGGCGCGGGCGGGGACCTCCACGCGGATCACGCGGTTGAGCGCATCCACCCACACGTGGTGCTCGTCGCCGCCCTGCGGCTGCACGACGAGATGGAAGAGCGTCGCCTCTACGTTGCCCACTCGCGTGCGCTCTTCGCCGCGGCTGGTGACGGTGGCGATGACCTGCCGGTTCTCGCGCGGCACGATGACGGGCACGCGGCCCTGGTGCGTGCGCTGCGCCAGGAAGTAGTAGTGGTGCGCCACGCCCTGGTCCAGCACCACGGCGCCGTTGCTGGCCACGTACTCGCGCAGCTGCTCGCCGGACGGGGTGACGATCTTGGCGCTGAACTTTCCGCCGCCCACCGTGCCGATGGTGCGGCTGGGCGCGCTGCCGCCCACCGTGGCCTGGTACTCCACGGGGTCGGCGCCCACGCCGCGGGCGCGCAGCCGGGTGTCCAGCTCCAGGGTGCCGTCGGGGAGCCCCAGGCGCAGGCGCCCGGTCGCCATCAGGTCCGACGAGCCGTTCTGGACAATGGTGAACTCCTCCGTCCCCACCTGCCGGTCTTCCACGAAGACGGTGAAGGTGCCCTGGTCGCCCCCCGTCTGCGCGGCCGCGGGGGCCGCGAGCAGGGTGGCACAGGCGAGCGTGGAAAGGAGCAGCGTACGTGCGATCTTCATGGATTCCTCGTAGGATTTGCGCCGGCCGGCGAGGCGTTGCGCGCCCCGCGAACGGCGATGGTCCGCACGCTCTGTACCCCGTGGGGAACGGGGTGTTTCTTCGCCCCCGTGGGGGATGGGGCGGATGTGGTTGGGGGGATTGGGGTTGGGGCGCGGGCGGAGGGGCCCTCACCCGGCCTCGCTTAGGCTCGTCCACCCTCTCCCACAAACTGCGTGGGAGAGGGTATACACTTCCACGGGGTGTGCGGCGCGCCGCGGGGTGCGTGCCCGGACGGAGACCGTCGCGGTACGACGGGGGCCCTCTCCCCCGCCCGCCTTTTCGCTCGTTCCTCGCGACGGCGGGCGACCCCTCCCCCAACTTCGGGGGAGGGGTGGGCGCGGGGTGGGCTTGCGAGCCTGACGCGAGGCTCGTGCACGGGCGGGGGCCCCTCCCCCCGGCCCCCTCCCCGCTCGTTCCTCGCGGAGAGGGGGAGGC
>DATING010000766.1:0-2263 GCA_035474555.1 Longimicrobium sp.
CTTCGTGTCGTTGTTGCGGCGAATTCATTCGCTCGGCCCGGGCTCTGCTTTGGACTTCAGCTCCGATCTCACCTCGAATTTCGGCCGGGGCTCCACCGAGCATCGTCCTCATCGGCGCAGCCGGCGCTCCCGGCGGCGGAAGAACGAGAGCACGGCGTTGGAGACGGGCCGGTCCGTCCGCAGCTCGATGTCGTCCATCCCCAGCCGGCGGAACAGGCGCCGCAGGTCCGCGCGCTCGGCCTGCGCGCCCTTCGTGAAGCGCTCGGAGGCCACGTCCGTGTCCACGTACGCCGCCCGCCCCGTCTCGGGATCCATCACCCGCAGCACGCCCACGTCCGGCACCTTGGTATCCCCTGGGTCCGCCAGCAGCACGGGGATCACGTCGTGGCGCGCGGCAACCAGGCCCAGCGCCCGCTCCAGCGCCGCGCGCCCGCCCTCCGGCACCCGGAAGTCGCTCAGCAGGAACACGATGGACCGCGAGCGCAGCACCCGCCGCACGTGCTCCAGCGCCCCCGCCAGGTCCGTCCCCCGCCCCACCGGCTGAAAGACGAGCAGGTCGCGGAGGATGCGCAGCGCGTGGCGCCGCCCCTTCTGCGGGGGGACGAAGGCCTCCACGCGGTCCGTAAAGACGAGCAATCCCACGCGGTCGTTGTTGCGCACGGCCGACATCGCCAGCGTGGCGGCCACCTCCGGCACCATCTCGCTCTTCATCCGCCCCCGTGTCCCCCACCGCTGCGATGCGGAGAGATCGACGACGAGAAGGACGGTCAGCTCGCGCTCCTCCACGTACTTCTTGACGAACGCGCCGCCCGTGCGTGCCGAGACGTTCCAGTCGATGGTGCGCACGTCGTCGCCGGGGACGTACTCGCGCACCTCCACGAACTCCAGCCCCTGCCCCTTGAACACCGAGTGGTACTCGCCCGTGAACTGCGACGCGACCAGCCCGCGCGTCCGCAGGTCGATGCGGCGCACCTGGCGCATGATGTCCGCGAGGCCCGGCGGCGGCGCGCCGAGCGCGTCCGGGTCGGGCACAGGCGTGCGGCGCAGACGAGAGAACAACGACATCAGTGGATGGGTCAGGGCACGCGGACGGACTTTAGCACCCGGCGGACGATGTCGTCCGGCGTCACCTGCTCCGCCTCGGCCTCGTAGCTGGTGTGGATGCGGTGGCGCAGCACGTCCGGCGCGATGGCCTTCACGTCCTCGGGCACCACGTAGCTCCGGCCGCGAAGGTAGGCGTGCGCACGCGAGCACGCCGCCAGCGCCAGCGTGGCCCGCGGCGACGCGCCGTACTCGATGAGCGGCACCAGGTCGGGGAGCCCGTGCTTCTTGGGCTCGCGCGTGGCGTGGACCAGGTCCAGGATGTAGTCCGCGATGCGGTCGTCCAGGTACAGCCCCGTCATGGCCTCGCGGGCCTGCAGGATGTCGTTCGGCGTGGCGACCGGGCGCACGGGGATGTCCGCGCCGCCGCCCATCCGCCGCAGGATCTCCTTTTCCTCCTCCCGCGTGGGATAGCCCACGCGCACCTTGAGCATGAAGCGGTCGACCTGCGCCTCGGGCAGCGGATATGTGCCCACCTGCTCGATGGGGTTCTGCGTCGCCAGCACGAGGAACGGCTTGGGGAGCGGATACGTCTCGCCGCCGATGGTCACCTGGCGCTCCTGCATGGCCTCCAGCAGGGCCGCCTGCACCTTGGCGGGCGCGCGGTTCACCTCATCCGCCAGCACGATGTGGGCAAAGATGGGCCCGCGATGGGGCACGAACTCGCCCGTGCGCTGGTTATAGATGGTGGTGCCCACGACGTCCGCGGGGAGCAGGTCGGGCGTGAACTGCACGCGGGCGAAGGTGCCGTCGATGCAGTCGGCCAGCGTGCGCACGGCCAGCGTCTTGGCGAGGCCGGGGAGCCCTTCCATGAGCACGTGCCCGCCCGTGAGCAGGCCGATGAGCAGCCGCTCCACCATGTAGTCCTGCCCCACCACGCGGCGGTGCACCTCGGCGGCGACGTGCTGCAGGAACTCCGCGCGGGGTGGCGCGTCCGGCGGTGCGTAGGGCGACGGCTGGGTCATTGGGTCGATGGGTCGATGCAAAGCGATTCAGTCGATGCGGATCGGTCGGTACGATGCGAACCGGCCGGTGCGACTCAGCCGATGCGATGCGATTCGTGTGATGCCGGCTGTCGTGCTGGTTTGCGAAGCCCGCGCGGCGCCCCCTCCCGCTCGTTCCTCGCGACCTCCCCCAAAAACCCCTGGGGGAGGTGAGATGG
>DATING010000767.1:0-5470 GCA_035474555.1 Longimicrobium sp.
CCGGCCGTGCCAAGGAGCGCTACGGCGTGGCCCGGGCGGACCTGGTGCGGCCCGACGAGACCTTCGAGATCCCCGCCGGCGCCGCGGGGCAGACGCGGCACGTCGCGCGCGAGCTGCTGGCGCACATCATCGAGCAGCGGATGGACGAGATCTTTGGCCTGGTGGCGGCCGAGCTGGACCGCGGCGGCTTCAGCGGGCAGCTGGGCGGTGGCATCGTCCTTACCGGCGGTGGCGCGTCCATGCAGGGGGTGCTGGAGCTGGCGGAGCGCGGCTTCGCGGCGCCCGTGCGCATCGGCGTGCCCGGCGAAGGGCTCGGCGGCCTTGCGGATTCCGTCCGGCGGCCCAAGTTTTCGACCGCTGCAGGACTCGCCGTCTACGGCTCGCGCCGCCTCGTTTCGGAAGCACCCGAAGGGAGCGCCATGTCCGGCGCTTCGGTCAACGGCGTCATCAAGTGGATGCGTGACTGGATCTCGGATTTCTTCTGAGCTCCACGCGGACTTTTCGTGATTCCGATCCGGTTTTTTCTCAAACGCCCGTCCCTCCCTGATGGAGGACCCAGCGCACATGGTCTTCGAATACGACGAGACGAGCACGCAGAACGCCCGCATGAAGGTGGTGGGCGTGGGCGGCGGCGGCGGCAACGCCGTGAACCGGATGATCGAGGAAGACCTGGAAGGGGTCGACTTCATCTCGGTGAACACCGACGCCCAGGTCCTCAAGCTTTCCAAGGCCGACGTCCGCATCCAGATCGGACAGAAGCTCACCCGCGGGCTGGGCGCCGGCGCCCGCCCCGAGGTGGGCGCGCAGGCGCTGGAAGAAAACCGCGACGAGATGCGCAAGGCGCTCGACGGCGCCGACCTGGTGTTCATCACCGCCGGCATGGGCGGCGGCACCGGCACCGGCGCCGCGCCCCTCATCGCCGAGATGGCCCGCGAGATGGGGGCGCTGACCATCGCCATCGTCACCAAGCCCTTCCTGTTCGAGGGCAAGAAGCGGATGAAGCAGGCCGAGCAGGGCTTGGCGGAGCTCAAGCGCGCCGCGGACACCATGATCGTGGTGCCCAACGAGCGCCTCCTGGCCGTCGTGGGCAAGGGGACGAGCTTCAAGGACGCGCTCAAGAAGGCGGACGAGGTGCTGCTGCACGCCACGCAGGGCATCTCGGACCTGATCCGCGTGACCGGCGAGGTGAACGTGGACTTCGCCGACGTGCGCACGGTGATGAGCAACCGCGGCGCGGCCCTCATGGGCACGGGCTTCGGGCGCGGCGAAAACCGTTCGATGGAAGCCGCGCAGGAGGCGATCTCGTCCCCGCTGCTGGACAACATCTCCATCAGCGGCGCGGCGGGCGTGCTCATCAACATCACCGGCGGGATGGACCTGGCGATCGACGAGGTCACGACGATCTCGTCCATTATCCAGGAAGCCGCGGGCGACGACGCCGAGATCATCTTTGGCGCCGTGCACGATCCCTCCATGAAGGAGGAGGTGCGCGTCACCGTCATCGCCACGGGCTTCGACCGCGACAGCGCGCCGGCGGTGGTGCCGGACAACGTGATCCGCGCGGATTTCCGTTCCCACCAGCGCTTGAACCAGGGTCCCGAGGGGACGACCACGCGCACGACGTATCCGCCGCGCCCGGGGTTCGAGCCCCGGCCGGAGCCGCTGCGCCCGGAGCAGCCCCTGCGCCCCGCCGCGGGCGATGCGCGCGAGCGGGACCGCGGGGAGCCGGCGCAGCCCGCGGGGGGAACGCCCGTGCACAAGTTCCCGCCCCCGCGGCCGGAGCCCCGGGTGCCCAGCGACCTGGAGATCCCCACCTTCATCCGCCGGCTGATGGACTAGCCGGTGGGAGCCCGGCCCTCCCCTCCGTCACCGGAGCGGAGGGCCGTCTGTCGTACGCGCCGCGCGGGACCCTGGATGGATCTCGCGCGTCGCATTTGGAGTTGACGAGTCGCCGAAGAGGAGGAGGCCGCATGGCCCGTAGACCGTATCGTATTCTCGCCATGGGCGTGCTCTGCGCCCTGGGTGCCGGGGTGGGGGTGCAGCGCGTGACCGCGCGCCAGGAGGGCACGACCCCGCCGCCCCTGCCGTTGATGGGCACCCTGTACGCCGCCCCCGTGGAAGTCGCCCGCGCCGACACCCTGCGCAAGGGCGAGACGCTGAGCGAGCTGCTGGAGCGCACGCGGCTGGACCACGAGGCGGCGCAGGCGCTGCTGCAGGAGCTGGCGGCGGTCGCCGATCCGCGCTCCATCCGCCCCGGCCTCGTGGTGCAGTACCGCATGGCGACGCGGGACGGGCGCATCCGCGGGATGAGCACGCAGGTGGACGCGGACCGCAGCCTGGCCTTTCGCCGCGCGGCGGCGGGATGGACGGCGCAGGTGGAGGAGGTGCCCGTCCGCCGGGACACGGCGGTGCTGGCCGGGACCGTGCGCCAGTCGCTGTACCAGGCGCTGATGGCGGCGGATGGGGACGTGCCCCGCGGCGAGCGGCAGGCCATCGCCGACGTGCTGGCGGACAAGATCTTCGCCTGGAAGATCGACTTCAGCCGCGACCTGCGTCCCGGCGACGGCTTCCGCGTGCTCTACGAGCGGATGGTGCGCCCGGACGGCACGGCGCGGACGTCCAAGGTGCTGGCCGTGCAGTTCGACATCGGCGGCGCCACGCACGACGCCTACCTCTTCACGGTGGACGGCGTGGAGGACTACTACGACGGCGAGGGCGAGTCGCTGCGCCGCGCCTTTCTCCGCGCGCCGCTGGAGTTCCGGCGGATCAGCTCGTCGTACTCCACGGGCCGCTTCCATCCCATCCTGCGCCGCGTCCGGGCCCACAACGGCATCGACTACGCGGCCTCGCACGGCACGCCCATCCGCGCCGTGGGCGACGGCGTGGTGCAGAAGGCGGGCTGGGGCGGCGGCTACGGCAACGTGGTGGAGATCCGCCACCAGCGGGGCTACGCCAGCCGCTACGCGCACATGCGCGGCTTCGCGGATGGCGTGCGCCCGGGCACGCGCGTGCGCCAGGGGCAGGTGATCGGCTACGTGGGCACGACGGGGCTCTCCACGGGCCCGCACCTGCACTACGAGTTCCACATGAACGGCCGCCCCGTGAACCCCACGTCCATCCGCTACCTGACGGGCGACCCGGTGCCGGGCGGCGTGCGCGGCCGCTTCCGCGCGCAGGTCGGCGCCCGCATCGCGGCGATGGACCGCTCCGGCCCGCTGCTGGCCGAAAACGCGCGCCGTGACACCGTACGCACGACCGAGCGTGGCTGAGCAGACGAACGACGGCGGCCGCTTCGATCTCTTTCCCGCCATCGACCTGCGCCGTGGGCGCTGCGTCCGGCTGGAAAAGGGGCAGGCGGACCGCGAGACGGTCTACGGCGGCGATCCTCACGGGGTCGCCGCCGGTTTCGTCGCGGCGGGCGCGCGCTGGATCCACGTGGTGGACTTGGACGCGGCCTTTGGCGACGGCAGCAACCGCCCGCTCATCCGCGAGCTCGCGTCCTCCGTCGCCGCGCGCGTGCAGACGGGGGGCGGGCTGCGCACGGAAGCGGACCTGGCGGAGGTACTGGAGTCCGGCGTGGCGCGCGCGGTCATCGGCACGGCGGCCATCGAGAACCCGGAGCTGGTGCGACGGGCCGTGGAGCGCTGGGGCGCGGACCGCATCGCCGTGGGGCTGGATGCGCGCGGGCGGCGGCCGGCGGCGCGTGGGTGGACGGAGGAAAGCGGCACGGACCTCTTCGATCTGGCCCGCTCGCTCGTGGACCTGGGCGTGCGCACCATCATCCACACCGACATCGAGCGCGACGGGATGATGATGGGCCCCAACCTGGAGATGTCCGCCGAGCTGGCGGCGCACGCAGGGGCGGAGGTCGTCGTCTCCGGCGGCATGCGCGGGATGCAGGACGTGCACGCCGTGGCAGCCGCGGCGCGGGCGGGGCGGGGGATCGCCGGCGCCATCATCGGCAAGGCGATCTACGAGGGCGCGCTGGACCTGCGCGCGGCGCTGGAGGCGGCGGGCTGATGGCGCGCGTCTGCATCGCGAACGTCTGGGCGGGCTCGAGCGCACACTCGCTGGCGCACGTCGTCCAGCAGTACACGGGGCTGCCGCTCCCCGAGGCGCAGCGCGTGATCGAACGTGCCCGCCGCGGCGAGCGCGTGGAGCTGGAGCTGGACGACGACTACGCGGCCTACGACATGGCCGGCCTGCTCACCGATCTCGGCGCATCCGCGGAAGTGGACGAATCGCGGTAGGCCGCTCCCATTCTCCGTTGATCCAGAGAGGCGCATCCCCCGGCGGGATGCGCCTCTTTCGCATGCGTCCAGGAAGGGATCGCTCCGGATCCGCCACCCGCGAAAACGAGCGCTCCGGATCGGACCGCCGTGAGCACGCGTGACCACGGCAGACCGCTCCGGAGCGCACCGAATCTTCCACGTGCGGCACGGCTTATCTGCTGATCGGATTGGCACTTGCGCGATTCTTGTCGTGTGATTAATCGTACAAAGTGTACGCTGGTCGGCCCGTCACATTCCTCCGCGCATCCGTGTCCATGATCCTCGGAACCCACGACGAAGCGAACGCCTCTACCCTGCGCGAGATTGAGCGGGTGGTCGCGCGCGGCGAGTCGCTGCAGGTGGAGTTCAAGCGCACCACCGGCCAGCGCACCGACGCGGCGAAGACCATCTGCGGGATGCTGAACGCGTCCGGCGGCTTCGTGGTCTTCGGCGTCGCGGACGACGGCCGAATCCTGGGACAGCAGGTAACGGCGGGGACGCTGGCGGACGTGGCGCGCGAGCTGGGCCGCATCGATCCGCAGGCGCTGCTCTCCCCCGAGGCGGTGGAGCTGGAGGGTGGCAATGCACTCGTGCTGGTCCGCGTCCCCAGGGGCGACGGCCCGTACACGTACGACGGCCGCCCGTACCTGCGTGTGGGCCCCACGACGGTGCTGATGGGCACGGAGGAGTACCAGCGCCGCCTCATCGAACGCATGCACTCCGCCATCCGCTGGGAGACCCAGGCGGCGCAGGGCGTCACCATCGCCGACCTGGATGCGGACGAGATCGTCCGCACGGCGGAAGAGGCCATGCGCCGCACCCGGCTGGACGATCCGGGCTCGCGCCGCGTGGAGGACCTGCTCCTCGGATTCGGCCTGCTGCGCGATGGCGAGTTGCTGAACGCGGCCGTGGTGCTGTTCTGCCGCGCTGACCGGCTGAAGCTGCTGTATCCGCAATGCACGCTGCGGCTGGCGCGCTTTCGCGGGCGCGACATGGCGGAGTTCGTCGACAACCGCCAGGAGACCGGGAACGCATTCCAGCTCTTCGTCCGGGCCCAGCGCTTCCTCCGCGACCACCTCCCCGTGGCCGGCCGTATCGTCCCCGGCCTGTACGAGCGCGTGGACGACCCGCTCTACCCGCCCGAGGCCCTGCGCGAGGCGCTGGCGAACGCGTTGTGTCACCGCGACTACGGCATCCAT
>DATING010000768.1:0-6181 GCA_035474555.1 Longimicrobium sp.
GGCGGGCCGGAGCCCGCCCCCGCCGTCCTGTGAAGAGCACAGCGGGGGGGAACTACTCCACGACCAGGGTCGCGATGGAATTGACGAGCTGCTCCTGGACGAGCCCCTGCTCCGCCGAGGTGCGCTGCAGCAGGTCCGACACCACCACGGCCTCCGTGGCCACCGCGTACAGGGCAACCACGTTCACCACCACCACCACGTCCATCACGGCGCCCACGTAGATGGCGGCCAGCAGCGCCACCACGAAGGCCGTCAGCTGGTCGTCTCCGTCGCCGCCGCCGACGGGGATCTCGTCCGCCGCCACGCCAGCCGAAGCCGGGCCGCCGAACATGGTGCGCACGAAGCCCTGCACGCGCGCCACCTGCTCGGGATTGGTCATGTCCATCTTGGCCATGCGCTTGGAGGCGGCCTCCATCAGCTGATTGGGGTCCACGGACCCGTCCCCAAGCTCCTGCACCTCGGCCAGGGTAGCCACCGCGCGGAACGTCACCCGCGACGACTCGCGCATCATGGCCTTGATCTCCAGGTGGTTGCCGCTCGTCATCGCCTCGCGGTAGCGCCCGAAGAACGAGGGGTCCACCACCCGGATGGCGCTCACGAGGCGGTCGTGCACCAGGGCCACGTCACGCATCTGCGCCTCGGTCCTGACGAAGTTGGAGATGCGGTAGTGGTCGCGGATCTCGGGGATCTGGTCGGCGACGGGGCCCGTGGCCAGCACCAGGCCGCGGAACAGCGTCTCGCCGTCCGCGCGCACCAGGGGCACGCTCGAGGGACGCACCATCGCGTCCTGGCACGCACTGAGGACGAACAGGGACAGCATGGGGATGGCGAACGCCGCGCGCACGCGGCGTCGCCGAAGCGACATGATCATCGGCTCTCCTGGGGGGATTTGGGACGGGATGTTTACCTGCGGAATGCCATCCAACGTAAACGCGTCCCCGGCGCTGCACAATGTTCTTGATGCGCCCATTCCCCGCATAAACGCTAGATAAATGGCATGTCCCCTCCGGCCCGCGCAGCTGGTCCGGGCACGTTCACTACCTCCGCTCCCCGATGGGAATTTTTGCGATTTTCCGTGTCGATACGCATCACCCGGAGACGCGGGCCGCGGACGCCGCGGGGCCGAACGCAGCGCGGCCCCGCCGGTGAGGGCGGGGCCGCGTTGTCGTCCGGCAGAAGGCCGACGCGATCAGGCGATCATCATCATCGGGTCTTCCAGGTACTGCTTGAGCGTCTGCAGGAACGCCGCGCCCGTCGCGCCGTCGATCACGCGGTGGTCGCAGCTCAGCGTCACGCGCATCCGCTGGCGGATGGCCATGTTGCCCTCCTCGTCCACCACCACCTTGGGCGCCGCGGCACCCACGGCCAGGATGGCGGCCTCCGGCGGGTTGATGATGGCCGTGAACTCCTCGATGCCGAACATCCCCAGGTTGCTGATGGAGAAGGTGCTCCCCGTGAACTCCTCGGGCTTGAGCTTCTTTTCCCGCGCGCGGCCGGCCAGCTCCTTGACCTCCGCCGCGATCTCCCGCAGCCCCTTGCGGTCCGCGTCGCGGATGACGGGCGTGATCAGCCCCTCCTCGATGGCCACGGCCACGCCGATGTGCACCTGCTCGTACAGGTGGATGGCGTCGCCCGTCCACGCCGCGTTCACGAACGGATGGTGGCGCAGCGCCATGGCCACGGCCTTGATGACCATGTCGTTGGGGCTGGTCTTGACCCCTTCCTTGGCGAAGCGCTCGTTGATCCTGGCGCGCAGGGCCATCGCCTCGCCCATGTCCACTTCCACCGTGAGGTAGAACGTGGGCACGGGGCCGATGGACTGGGACAGGCGCCGGGCGATCGCCTTGCGCATCTGCGACAGCGGGTGCTCGCGGTAGCGCGCGTCCGTCGACGGCTGCACGGCGGGCGCGGACGGTGCCGGGGCGGCCGCCTCGGCGGGCTGTGCCACCTGCGGGGCCTGCGCCTGCTGCGCGCCGCCCTGGGCCACGGCCTGCTCCACGTCGCGCTTGACGATGCGGCCGCCGGGCCCCGTGCCCTGCACGCCGCCGATCTGCATCCCCGCCTCCTGCGCCAGCCTGCGTGCCAGGGGCGATGCCTTTACGCGCCCGTTGTCCGCGCCCGGCGCGGCGCCCTGCTGCGCGGCCGGGGCAGACGGGGCAGACTGGGCCTGCGGGGCCTCCGCCGCGGGCTGCGGCTGCGCGGGCTCCGCCCTGGCGGGCGGGGCCGCCGGAGCGGCGTCCTCGGCGGGCTTGGAGAAGCCTTCGGCGGGCGCTTCCGCCGGGGCCGGAGCGGGCGCGGCGCCCGCGTCTCCGGCGATGGCCGAGATGTCCTCGTCCGGCGCCGCGATCACGCCGATGAGCGAGGCCACGGGGGCCGTGTCGCCGTCGGCGATGAGCCGCTTGCGCAGGGTGCCGCTGCCGCGGGCCACCAGCTCCATGGTGGCCTTGTCGGTCTCCACCTCGGCCAGGACGTCGCCTTCCTTGACGTCGTCGCCCTCGTTCTTGAGCCAGGTGACCAGGCGCCCCTCTTCCATCGTGGGGGAGAGCGCCTCCATGTAGACTTTCGTCGCCATCAGTCTCGTGTGCGAAAAGTGCCTAGTGCCGAGTACCAAGTGCCAAGCGACGACAAGGGATTTCCTTGGCACCTGGTACTTGGCACTTGGGACTTCATCTGTACAGAAAGTGCCCAGTGCCTAGTGCCAAGTGATCAGCAAGGAATTTCCTTGGCACTTGGGACTTGGCACTTGGGACTTCTTTATCTGTACAGCACCCGGTTGACCTTCTCCACCACCATCTCCGCGCTGGGCTTGGCGGCCTTTTCCATGGCCTTGGCGTACGGCATGGGCACGTCCGCCTGCGTCACCCGCATGATGGGGGCGTCCAGGTGGTCGAACGCCTCTTCCTGGATCATCGCGGCGATGGTGGCCGTGATGCCGCCGTACGGCCAGCCCTCTTCCAGCAGCACCACGCGGTTGGTCTTGGCGACCGTGGCGAGGATGGCGTCCGTGTCCAGCGGGCGCAGGCTGCGCAGGTCCAGCACGTCCGCCTGGATGCCGTCCTTCTCCAGCTGGGCGGCGGCCGCGAGCGCCACGTGGATCATCTTGCCGTGCGTGATGATGGAGACGTCGCTCCCCTCGCGCTTGAGGTCCGCGACCCCCAGCGGGATGATGAAGTCGTCGTCCTCGGGCACCTCGCCCTTCATGTTGTACAGCATCTCGCCCTCGAAGACGCACACCGGGTCGTCGTCGCGGATGGCGGCCTTGAGCAGCCCCTTGGCGTCCGCCGGCGTGCCGGGGACCACCACCTTTACGCCCGGGTAGTGGGCAACCTGCGACTCCAGCGCCTGCGAGTGCTGCGCGGCCAGCTGCAGCGCCGCGCCCGTGGGCCCGCGAAAGGTGATGGGGATGCGGAACTGGCCGCCGCTCATGGAGCGCAGCTTGGCCGCCGCGTTGAAGATCTGGTCGAACGCCAGGATGGCGAAGTTCCAGGTCATGAACTCGATGACCGGCCGCACGCCCGTCATCGCGGCGCCCACGCCCAGCCCCGCGAAGCCCAGCTCCGTGATGGGCGTGTCGACCACGCGCATGTCGCCAAAGCGCTCCAGCAGCCCCTTGGACACCTTGTAGGCGCCGTTGTACACGCCCACTTCCTCGCCCATGAGGAAGACGTCGGGGTCGCGCTCCATCTCCTCGGCGAGCGCCTGGTTCAGCGCCTCGCGATAGGTAATCACCGCCATCGGATTAGCGATTCCTCATGTCGAAGTAGAGACGGCCGTTCACGTCTTCGTCGGCGTAGATCTCGGTGTATAGCTGGTCGACCGCGGGCTCCGGGGACTTGTCGGCGAAGTCGGCGGCCTCTTCGGAGACGCGCTTCACCTCCTCGTCCATCTTCTCCAGCTCTTCCTGGCTCAGGATGTTCTGCCGCGCCAGCAGGTCGGCGAAGATGCGGATGGGGTCGTTGCCCTTTTCCTTCTCCACATCTTCTTTGGTGCGGTACACGCCGCTCACCGGGTCCGACATGGAGTGGCCCACGAAGCGGTACGTCCGCGCCTCGATGAGGGTGGGGCCCTCGCCGCGGCGGGCGCGCTCCACGGCTTCCTTGGTGACGCGGTACATGTCCAGCACGTCCATCCCGTCCGCGACGGCGCTGGGCATGGCGTAGGCCGTGGCCTTCTGGTAGATGTCGTACAGCGACGACGCGCGCTCCCAGGCCGTGCCCATCCCGAAGCGGTTGTTCTCCACGATCAGGATCATGGGCACCTTCCACAGCGCCGCCATGTTGAGCGACTCGTGGAACGCGCCCTGGTTCACGGCCGCCTCGCCGCAGTACACCTGCACCACGCGGTCTTCCTGGCGGTACTTGATCTTCCAGGCCACGCCCAGCGCCAGCGGGATCTGCGCGCCCACGATGCCGTGGCCGCCCAGGTAGTTCTTCTCCGCGTCGAACATGTGCATGCTGCCGCCCTTGCCCTTGCTGCAGCCGTCGGCGCGGCCGTACAGCTCGGCCATGATGGCGCCGGGCTCCATGCCGCACTGCAGCGCGTGCACGTGCTCGCGGTAGGCGGTCATCACGTAGTCGTCGGGCCGCTGCGCGTGGATGGCGCCGATGGCCACGGCCTCCTGCCCGATGTACAGGTGGCAGAATCCGCCGATCTTGCCCAGGGCGTACGCCTCGGCGACCTTCTCCTCGAAGCGGCGCGCCAGGAGCATGTCGTACATCATCTTGCGCAGCTGCTCCGGCTCCAGCCCCTGCAGCCGCTCCTCGTCGGAGAGCTGGGGCTTGTGCTCGGTCTGCTCCTCGCGGTCGGGGCCCTCGCCCTTCTGCACCGCCGCTTCCGGCGACCGGTCCTCGGCCTCGGCGACCGCGGCCACGCCCTCGTTCGTCTTTTCGTCAGCCATCACTCTATCTCTTTACCGTTTCCCCATGTGGGTCCGGTTGATCAGGCGGATCGCTCCTCCGCCGTGAGTACGCCCTCGTAGATCTCCGCCAGCCGCAACGTGACTCCCAGCGCCTCGATCCGCACTTCCTCGTCCGGCCCCCCCACTTCGCTGAACAGCCAGAATCCTTCGCCGTGGCGGGTGTACTGCTGGATCCGCGCCCTGTCCTGTGATACGAGCAGGTAATCCTGCAGGGACGTGACCCGGCGGTAGGTGTCCCCCTTGGTCACGTGGTCATAGCCGGCCGTTGACGGCGAGAGCACTTCCACGATCAGCGTCGGGTTCAGCAGGAGGTCCGAACCGCGAACCCGCTCGCGCTGCGCCCCGCCGCAGTACACCAGGACATCCGGAAGAAACGCATTATCTCCCACCCGCGGCGTAACGAGTGTTCCCTGCGAAACCACCTCGCACGGCCGGCCCTGCAGCTGGTTTCCCAACGAGCGCGCGATCCGCTGGGTGATCACCGCGTGCTCCAGCGATGTGCCCGCCAGCGCCACGATCTGGCCGTCCACGAACTCCAAGCCCGTCTCGCTCGCCTCCAGGGCAACGATGAAGTCGTCGAGCGTGACGGTCGCGGTCTGTGGGTGCGTGGCCATCCCCGATCCTCCTAGAAGCTCCCCAGCTGCACCAGCTTGGGCGCGGGCGGGGTCACCATGGCGGCGCGCAGGGCGGCCTCGGCGGGGTCGATCGCCACCTCGCCGTCCACATCGGCCTCCACGATCTCGGTGATGCTCCCCGGGCCGCCCGCGTCGATGGTGCGCGCCTGCTCCTTGGCGTGGTACGACGAGCGCACCAGCGGACCGCTCTCCACGTGGCCAAAGCCCAGCTCCCGCTCGCCGATCTCCTTCCAGCGGCGAAACTCGTCCGGATGCACCCAGCGGTCCAGCGGGACGTGGTGCTCCGACGGACGCAGGTACTGGCCCAGCGTGAGGATGTCCACGGACGCCTCGCGCAGGTCCTTCATGGACTGGTAGATCTCGTCCTCGGTCTCGCCCATCCCCAGGATGATGGCGCTCTTGGTGAGCTGCGCCGGGTTCATCCGCTTGACGGCGCCCAGGAACGAGATGCTGCGCCAGTAGCGCGCACCGGGCCGCACCAGCCTGGACAGCCGCTCCACCGTGTCGATGTTGTGGGCCAGGATCTCCGGCCCCGCCTCCACCACGATGCGCAGCGCGTTCTCGTTCCCCTTGAAGTCGGGAACGAGCACCTCCACGGTGCACCCGGGCTGCCGCGCGTGGATCTGGC
>DATING010000769.1:0-5320 GCA_035474555.1 Longimicrobium sp.
AGGATCTACTCGCCCGCTCAAGACACCTGCTTCCGCGCCGGCACTCCGCCCGACCGCATCCACCGGACTCTCCCCCGCTTGTTTTCCTGAGGGAGGCGCCGCCGATCCCCTTTCCCTTCACGAATCTCCGGCGCCGACCGAAGGATCTACTCGCCCGCTCCAGACGCCCGCGTCCTCGCACCGCCCCCGCCCGGAACCGATCCGTCGAACGCGACGTCCGCGACAGGAACCTGACCCTGAGGCGCGCTCAGGCAAGATCCTTCGGTCGGCGCCAGGGTCCGCGGCGCGTTCGAGTGCCCGCGGCGCCTCCCTCAGGAAAACAAGCCTGGAAGGCGAATCGGCCGATCAGGGCTCCGTCGTGAGCAGGTCCTCGTTCAATCCCACCATGGCGCGGCCCGTCGTCGTGAACTCCGCGTCCAGCTCGATCAGCAGCCACCCGGGCAGCCCGTCGCCCGCCTCCGGATCGTGCCCCTCGTCCACGGTGTGGACCGCATCGAACGCGGTGTGCAGGAACACGGCGCGCGCGATCTCCTTCAGGTCCCCAGGGTCCACACCTGCCGCGAGGATCCGCTGCACCGCCTGCTGTGCGGCCAGGAATGCGGGCTCGGCATCCTCGGCGCGGCCCGGGTCATCGGCCTCGTCCGCATCCTCGTCCAGCCCCTCCTGCTCCCCGAACCACTCGGCGGGCGGCGACTTCCACTGCTCCGCGCTACGCCAGACGCTGCGCAGCAGGAGAAAGCGCGCCAGCTGCGGGATGCCGTCCTCCACCTCCGACAGCGCCCACGCCTCAGGCTCCTCCGCGCCCAATCCGCGAAACGTCTCCGCCAGCGTTGCCGCGCGCGCCCGGTCCGCCGCGGACAGGTGCGCGAAGGCGTCGCTCATCGGGCCAGGCGCGCCAGCTCGCGGACGATCAGGTCGGCGGCGTCCGGCTGGCCGCGCTCCTTCGCCGTCGCCGCGAGGGCCGCCAGGCGCGCCGGGTCGTTGACGACCGTCATCATCTCCCGCCACAACCGCCCGCCGCCCAGCTGCTTCTCCTCGATCATCACCGCCGCGCCCGCCTCGGCCAGCGCCACCGCGTTGTGGTACTGGTGGTTGGCGGCCGCGCTCGGCAACGGCACCAGGATGGAGGGCACGCCCCAGGCGCACAGCTCCGCCAGCGACATGGCGCCCGCGCGGCTGATGGCGAAGTCCGCCGACGCCAGCGCCGAGGGCATGTCGGTGATGTACGGCACGGCCTTGACCCACGCCGGGTTGCCGATGTCGTTCAGCGCCGCCTGCACGCGGTCGAAGTTGCCCGTCCCCGTGGCCCACAGCAGCTCGAAGCCGGCGGGGAGCGCGTCGATGCGCCCCTCCACCACGCCGCGCAGGTCCGCCAGCAGCGCTTCGTTCACCGCCCGCGCGCCCTGGCTTCCGCCGACCACGAGGCCCACGGTCCCCGCGCCCAGGCCGAACTGGGTCCGCGCCGCCAGGCGATCGACCGAGAAGTCCGGCGGCGTGATGGGATTGCCGAACTCGAAGATCTCCGTGCGCTTGCCGGGCTTCAGGTAGCGCCGCGCCTCGGGGAACGCCAGGTGGAGCTGCCGGACACGCTTGTCCACCAGCCGCGTAACGAATCCCGGATACGAGTTCTGCTCCTGCACGGCCGCCGGCACGCCGCGCATCAGCGCGTAGCCCACCGCCGGCCCGCTGGCGTATCCGCCCGTGCCCACGACCAGGTTCGGCCGGAAGGTGCGGAAGATCTGCCCCAGCCCGCCGAACGACTGCGCCATGGCCGGGATCAGCCGCCAGTTCTGCCACGGCTTGGCGCGGCGGATGGGCTCCAGCGGCAGCAGCTTGTGCGGCACGCCCTTTTCCGGCAGCACGCGCGCCTCCACCCCGCGCAGCGCGCCGATGAAGAACACCTCCGCGCTGGGATCCAGCCGCTTGAAGGCGTCGCCCAGGGCCAGGGCGGGATACAGGTGCCCGCCCGTGCCGCCGCCGGCGAACAGGACGCGGATGCCGCTCATCGGGCCACCTGCCGTTCGCCGGACGAGGCACGGGCCACGGAGAGCAGGATGCCCACCGCGGCGAACGCCGTCAGCAGGGCCGAACGGCCGTAGGACATGAAGGGCATCGCGACACCGGTCGTGGGAAGGAGCGCCAGGGCCACGCCCATGTGCAAAAAGGCGCTGACCGCGATCAGGTTCGTCATCCCGATGGCCAGCAGGTACCCGAAGCGGTCCGGCGCGCGGGCCGCGATGCGGTATCCCACCAGCAGGAAGCCGCTGAAGACGACCACGCAGAACAGGATGCCCAGCAGCCCCCACTCCTCCGCGATCATGGAGAAGAGAAAGTCGTTGTGCGGCTCCGGCAGAAAGCCGTACTTCTGCTGGCTCTCGCCGAAGCCCACCCCGCCCAGCCCGCCGGAGCCGATGGCGATGAGCGACTGGTGGATCTGGTAGCTCACCCCGCCCGTGTCGTGCGACGGGTCCAGGAACGCGGCGATGCGGCGCGCGCGATACCCTTCCCCCTCGATCAATTTCCACAGCACCGGCACGGCCAGCAGCCCCAGCAGGATGAAGTGGCCGATGCGCGCCCCGCCCGCGAACAGCACCAGCGACGCGAGCAGCACGATCAGCAGCGCCGCGCTCATGTTCGGCTGCTTCAGCACCAGGAGGACGATCGGCATCCACACGACGAGGAAGGGCATGAGGCCCTTGCTCAGCGAGTGCAGCCGGTCCGCCTTCTTCACGGCCAGCGCCGCCGTCCACGCGATGATGGCGATCTTGGCGAACTCCGAGGGCTGGATGCTGATCCCCAGGTTCAGCCAGCGGCGCGCGCCGTTGATGCGGGGCGCGATCGCTTCCGTCCCCGGCATCACGATGATCACCAGCATGACGCCGATGGTCAGCAGCATGGGCCAGGCGATGCGGCGCCAGTGGCGGTAGTCCATCCGCGCCAGGACGATGGCCAGCACGGCGCCCATAACGCCGCCCACCAGCTGCTTGACGGCAAAGTGGTGCCCGGGCAGCCCCGCGGACGCGGCCAGGAACGAGCTGGCGCTGTACATCTCCGTGAGCCCGAACGCGAACGCCGCCAGCGTCAGGGCCACGAGCGAGCGCGACTCCCACGTCTCCTCGCGCACGGCGGCGGGCGCCTGGCTGGGCGCGCGCTCCCGCGGGGTGACCGCCGGCTGCGTGGGCTGGGCGGCGGCGCGCTTGCGCCACCCCAGTGCGATGCTCGTCATCCTGCCGCTTCCTCTCGCGCCAGCTGGGCGAAGCGCTCTCCGCGCGCCTCGTAGTTCTTGAACATGTCGAAGCTGCTGCACGCCGGGCTCAGCAGCACGGCGTCTCCCGGCATCGCCACCTGCCGCGCGCGGCGCATCACCGCTTCGAACGGGCCGTCCACGCGCTCTACCGGCGCCTTGCCTTGCAGGTCCGCCACGATCGTCTCCGCCGCCTCGCCGTACGCCAGCACCGCGCGGACGCGGCCCGCCAGGTCCGGCAGCAGCTCCGTGTAGGGCTCGCCCTTGTGCTTGCCGCCCAGGAGGAGCACGGTCGGCCGGCTCATCCCGCGGACGGCCACGCGCGTGGAGGCGATGTTGGTGGCCTTGCTGTCGTTCACCCACAGCACGCCGTCGCGGTCGGCCACGGGCTGCAGGCGGTGCGGGGGCGCCTGAAAGGAGCGCAGCCCCTTGGCGATCCCCTCCAGCGACGCGCCCGCGAGCCGCGCCGTGACGGCCGCCGCCAGCGCGTTGGCGATGTTGTGCGGCCCCAGGATCTGCAAGCCCGCGGCGGGGATCACCCGCTCCGTGCGTCCCGGCTCCGTGCGGATGACCAGGGTGCCGGACGAGACCCATCCGCCCAGCTCGTCCTCCGACGCCGGCGCCGTCTCCGCGCGAAAGTACAGCCGCGTCCCCGGCGCGTCGCCGATCAGGTCCCGCGCGCGTTCGTCCTCCGCGTTCAGCACCCACACGCTCTCGGGCGACGCGTTGACGAAGAGGCGCGCCTTGTCGGCGTAGTAGGCCTCCAGGTCCGCGTACCAGTCCAGGTGGTCGGGCGCCAGGTTGGTCAGCACGCCGATGCGCGGCGTGAAGCGGCGGATGCCGGCCAGCTGGAACGAGCTGCACTCCACCACCGCCCACGCCGGCTGCGGCTCGCGCAGGGCCAGCTCGCTGAGCGCCGTGCCGATGTTGCCTCCCGCCACCGCGTCGATCCCGGCCCCGCGCATCAGGTGCTCGATGAGCGCCGTGACCGTCGTCTTGCCATTGGTCCCCGTGATGCCGATCACGGGACAGTCCAGCTGCTCGTAGGCGAATTCGATCTCCGGGATCACCGGGACCGATGCGATCGCCGTCTCTTTCAGCACCTTCGCCGTGGGCGGGATGCCGGGAGACAGGACGATGCGCGAGCACGCCGCGAGCTTCGCCAGGTCGTGCCCACCGGTCTCCGCGTCGCCGCCCATCCCACGGACCGTCTCCGCCGCCGCCTTCGCCGCGTCCGAGTCGCCCGCGTCGCTGGCGTAGACGTGCGCCCCGCAGGCCGCGGCCAGGCGCGCGGCGGCCAGCCCGCTGCGGGCCAGCCCCAGCACCCCGATCGTCTCACCCTGGAGGGAAACGCTCATCCCGTCAGCGGATCTTGAGCGTGGCGAACGCGGCCAGGGCGCAGATGATCCCCGTGATCCAGAAACGGATGATCACCTTGCTCTCGTGCCAGCCGATCTGCTCGAAGTGGTGGTGCAGCGGCGCCATGCGAAAGATGCGGCGCCCCACGCCCGTCCGATGCTTGGTCCACTTGTAGTAGATGGTCTGCGTGGCAACCGACAGCGCCTCCGCCACGAAGACGGCGCCCACGATGGCCAGCAGGAACTCCGCCTTGAGCATGATGGCCACCGCGCCCAGCACCCCGCCGATGGCCAGCGACCCCGTGTCGCCCATGAACACCTCGGCCGGGTGGGCGTTGTACCACAAAAAGCCCATGCACCCGCCCGCCAGCGCCACGCAGAAGATGGAAAGCTCCCCCGCGCCCGGCAGGTAGAACACGTTCAGGTAGTCCGACGCGTCGATGCGCCCCAGCAGGTACGCGAAGATGCCGAAGGTGGCGCAGGCGATGGCGGAAAGCCCCGCCGCCAGCCCGTCCAGCCCGTCCGTGAGGTTCACGGCGTTGGAGCAGCCCACGACGATGAACGCCACCCACAGGACGTAGAGGGGCGGCCAGAACTCCATGTGGATGCTCTTGAAGAACGGGATCTGGGTCCACGTGGCGGGGATCTGCCCGCTGACCTCGAAGAACACCAGCACCGCGCCCAGCACCAGCCCCATCCCCGCCTGCCCCAGGATCTT
>DATING010000770.1:0-4857 GCA_035474555.1 Longimicrobium sp.
GGCGACACGGGGTCGCCGGCACGGCTTGTCTCAAGGAGCCATCGGCCGCGGATTACACCGGGCCCCCAACATGAACCGCCGGACGAACGGCCCGTCGCGGGTCAGCCTTCGATGGGGCAGACGAACGGATCCTCGGTGTAGCAGTAGCACACGGTCACGCCATGGGCCGCCGTGGGACAGCCGTCGTTCGCCGACGCGCAGACGTAGGGTGCATACGTCTCGCAGCACTCCGTCTCCTGGACGTACGTCTTCTCGTGGGCCAGCACGGTTCCCCGCCCCGAATTGGCGGCGATGGTGGCGAAGGACTCCACCTGGAGGTCGCCGAGGGCAAGCTTGATCTGGCGCATGTACCGGAACTCCCTGGATCTGGGGCAGGACAGGTCCTCGCCGCTTCGTGCGGCGAAACCATCTGGATCTGAATGCTAACCCCGCACGCGCCACCCTCGCCACCCGGGGGAGGAATGCGACGTGTAACGATCGGCGCAGCCCCCAGCACCGATCATCCACCCACGTTCCAACCGCGTCGTTTCCGCTATTCCCTATTCCTATTCCCTGTTCCCTGCCGTTCTCACCCCCAGCCCCGGCTCGGTGTTGAACCGCAGAGTCCCATCCGCCTCCACCCCCGGCCCGTCGAACGGGTCGGAGGCCAGCAGCGCGGCGCCGTCCAGGTCCACGTAGTCCACCAGCGGCGTGAGCTGGATGGCGGCGGCGATGCCGAGCGTCGACTCGATCATGCACCCCAGCATCACGCTCATGTTGTGCGCCCGCGCCGCGTGCACGATGCGGATGGCCTCGCGCAGGCTGCCGCACTTGGCCAGCTTGATGTTCACGCCATCCACCACGCCCGCCAGCTTGGCCACGTCCGTCGCGTTCTCCACCGACTCGTCCGCCAGGATGGGCAGCGGCGAGTTGTCGCGCAGGAGCTTGAGGCCGGCCAGGTCGTGCGCGGGGAGCGGCTGCTCCACGAACTCGATGCCGAAGTCCACCAGCATGGGCATGGCCGCGATGGCCTGCTTGGCCGTCCATCCCGTGTTGGCGTCCACGCGGATGGTCTTGTGCGGCGCCTCCTCGCGGATCATCGACAGGATCTCGCGGTCGCGGTCCGTCCCCACCTTGATCTTGAGGATGGGATACGCGGCCGCCTCGCGCACCTTCTGCCGCATCAACTCCAACGCATCGATGCCGATGGTGAACGACGACTTCGGCGCCGCGGCGGGATCCAGCCCCCACAGCTTCCACACCGGCACGCCCAGCTTCTTCCCGACCAGGTCGTGCAGCGCGGCGCTGATGGCCACGCGCGCCGAGCCGTGGTGCGCGATGGTGTGGTGCAGCGCCGCGTCCACCGCCTCCAGCGCGAACACGTCCCCTTTGGACGCGGACTGCAGCGCATCCGCCAGGCGCGGCAGGACGGCGCGCACGGTATCCGCCGTCTCGCCGTAAAAGGCCTGCGGCGACGCCTCGCCCCAGCCCTCGGTGCCGTCGTCGTCCGCCACGCGCACCCACACCATCTCGCGCGCCGGCGGGGCCACCTGCCGCGCGATGTTGAACGCGTGCTTCGTGTTCAGCTCGATGAGGTCGAAGGTCAGCTTCATGTCGGAAGATCGTGTGACTACTGGGTTTGTGCCCGGCTCGCAGGGTGGCCCTCACCCGCTCACGTAGGCTCGCACCCTCTCCCACAAACTGCGTGGGAGAGGGTATAAACTTCGACGGGTTTCCGCGCGCGCGGCAACGCCCGTGGTTGTGCAGGTGAAGCCTCACGCAGTTTGTGAGGCTTTCCGCGGTCGTTGCGGCGGCTTTAGCCGCTCAGGCTCAATGCCGGCCAAACGGGCTTGGCTTCGCCGCCGCCACGCACGCACTCACGCACTCGTGCCGATCACCGGCTGCGGCGACATCGTCACGAAGTCGTACGGCGGCCAGGGGCCCGTGAGGTCCAGCCCCAGCGCGCTGTTCAGCCGGGCCAGCACCTCCAAGCGGTCCTGGAAGGCGGAGGACGAGCCGCGGTTCACCAGGAACGCCGCGCTCAGGACGCGGCCGTTCACGTGCGGCAGCGTGTTCGCCGCCACCGCGATGCGCCGCAGCTCCGCGTAGATGTGCGTCGCCAAGTCCAGCGCCAGCTGCGGGCTGAAGGCCGGATCGACCACGTCCACGTGCAGCCGGAACTCCCACCGTCCCGCCACCCGCTCAAGCGCCCCGCTGAGCCCCGCGTGCGACTCGTTCAGGAACGCGCGCACGTCGTCGTGCGAATCGAACACCACGCCCACGGGCGCGGGCACCACGTCGCCGCGCAGGAGGGCGCGGTGCACCTCCCAGTGCCGCGCGGCCACCTGCTCCGGCTCCGCGTCGTCCCCCGGCGCGGACGCCGGGGCCACCAGCGCGGCCAATCCCGCCTCCGGCACCAGCTCCACGCCCAGGGCGGGGTCCGCGGGGTCCCACGCACCGTCGGCGGGGGCGCGCAGCACGGCCAGCAGCGTCCACCCGTGGGCGGGCGCCTTGCGCGGCAGCGGGATCGGCTCGGCGGACATCAGGCGAAGCGCGGGTCGGACAGCAGGGCGTACACCTCCGTCTGCGGCTCCGGCGTGGTCACCTCCGGCCCGTCCGGGCCCATCCACACGTTCACCTCCGTGCGGAATCCCACGTCGCCGGGCAGGTAGATGCCGGGCTCGATGCTGAAGCCCACGCCGGGGATCAGCCGCCGCGTGTCCCGCGACTCCAGGTTGTCGATGTTGGGCCCGGACCCGTGCAGCTCGCGGTCGATGGAGTGCCCCGTGCGGTGGATGAAGTACTCGCCCCAGCCGCGCGCCGTGATCACGTCGCGCGATGCATCGTCCGCCTCCCACCCCGCGATCTCCTCGCCCGCGGCGTGGCGGCGGCGGATGAGGTCGATGGCCGCCAGCCGCGCATCGCGCACGGCCGCGAACAGGTCGGCGATGCGCTCCGGCACCGTCTCGCCCGCATAGCCCATCCACGTCTGGTCGGCGTAGATGGCCGCGTCGTCCTCCTTGCCCCACAGGTCGATGAGCACCAGGTCGCCGGGGCGGATCTCGTCGTGCTTCTCCGCCGAAGGCGCGTAGTGGGGATTGGCCGCGTTGCCGTTCACGCCCACGATGGCGTCGCCGCCCACCGTGATGCCGCGCCGCGCGAACTCGTCCCCGATCCAGCCGCGGATCTCCCATTCCGTCACCCGCTGCCCGTCGCGCAGCGCCCGGGCGATGCGGCGGAAGCCCTCGTGCGCCACCTCGTACACGTTCTGCGCTGCACGGCGGTGGCTGGCCTCGCCCTCCGCGCTCCAGCGGGCGTAGAACGCGCTCACCAGGTCGGCGGAGGTGACCACCTTGGCCCCCGTGGCGCGCACCATCTCGATGACGCCGGCGGGGACGCGGTCCACGTACGGCACGGCGTCGCGCTCCGCGTACTCCATGGCCACGCGCGGGTTGCCGCCCAGCAGCTGGGCCAGCCGCGACTCCAGCTCGCGCCACGAGGAGTAGGGCCAGTTCTCGCCCACCCAGGTGCTCCACGGCTGCTGCTCGATGCGGTGCGTGATGGCCACGGCCGGGCCCTCCGCCGGCAGCCACACGAACCAGCGCCGCGTCATGGCGGGCAGGCCCAGGAGATTCGACGCGACGGCGTTGGAGCCCTGGAAGTTGAACAGCAGCCAGCCATCGGCCCCGTGGGCGCGCACTTCCTGGCGGATGCGCTCCACGGTCTCGGCGGTCAGCGAAACGGTCTGGTCTACGACGGCCATCCGGTATAATCCACGGTGCGGGCCGCCCTCACGGGATGGTGAGGTCGTGCGGCCACTTGGTTCCCTTGATCAGCGACAGTCCCAGCACGCGCTCGCGCGTGAGCAGGCGGTGGATCTCCCGCTCGCGGATCACGGCGCCCTTTACGCCCTTCCACCCCCACCGCTTCCACGCGCGCAGCAGGATCGCCAGCCGCTCGCGCAGGGTGAACAGCTCCGAGAAGTCCGGGAACGGCGCCCCCGCCGCCGCCGTGGGGCGAAACGGCGAGGGCGCGTCCGACCAGTCTTCCACCGTCAGGTCCACCACGCCCGCGTCGCGCAGGAGCTGCTTCCACTCCACCAGGATCATGGGCCGCGCGCCCAGGTGCTGCACCAGGATCTCGCGGCGGGTGGGGTCCACGTTCCCCGTCCAGATGAGCTGGACGAGGATGACGCACCCGTGGGGCCGCGTGACCCGCGCCAGCTCGCTCACCGCCCGCGCGGGATCCGCCGAGGCCGCCAGCCCGATCTCGCCGATGGCGACGTCGAAGGTGCCGTCGCGGTACGGGAGGTCGTCCAGCGACGCCGTCTCGAAGGTGAAGGCGCCCTCCATCCCCTCGTCGCGGCTGCGGGCCTGGGCCTGGCGCACCAGCACGGGGTCGCTGTCCACGCCCACGCCGCTCACCCCGAACGCCTTCGCGAGATACAGCGTGCTCACGCCGCGCCCGCACGCCGCGTCCAGCACCTCGTTGCGGGCGTTGAGGTCCGTGAGCCGGGCGATCTGCCGGTACAGCTCCTCGCCGCCCGGCGGAAACACCACGTCGCGGCTCAGCCGGACCAGGTCCAGCATCGACGGCCCGCCTTCCCGCGGCGGCGGTGGGATCGGCAGGTCGTCGGGGGCGCGAGATGGCATGGGGAAAGTATAGAGGCGGCCCCGTGGAGCCGCCAGCGTCGGGAGAGTGCCAAGTGCCAAGTGCCAAGTGCCGAGTTCCAAGTGCCAAGTGCCTAGTATCAAGTGCCTGGTATCAAGTGCCAGATCCACCGGGAGACGGCGAGTACTGCGGCCGGGAGCGGAGAGGGGAGAAAACCGTCCCATGCGAGGGGTGCGGCCCAGCGGGCGTGGCACTCGCCCGTGACGG
>DATING010000771.1:0-2578 GCA_035474555.1 Longimicrobium sp.
GCGACCACCCGGTTCAGCGCGCGGACCAGTGCGTCCTGGTCCAGCTCCCCTCGCAGACGCATGCGGGTCGGGATGTGGTAGACCGCGCCCGTGGTCCCCAGCTGGTCCAGGAACCAGAGCCGCCACTGCGCATACGACAGCGGCAGCGGGCCGCTCCGGTCCGCGGGCTCGATCTGCGACAGCGCCGGCGCTTCCTGCATGGGCGCGGACGCCTCCAGCAGCTCCAGGAGAGCCAGGCGCTCCGCGGTCGAAAGGTTCTGCGTGTTCAAAAACGGCTACCAGGGGAAGTGATGTACGGGCACGATGGCGCTTACGCGGTCTCCGCGCCGGGCTCGCGAACGAGCTGCGCGAGCCGGGCAAGGGTTTCGGGGTCGAACCGGGCGAGCCGCAGGTCCAGGATCCGGTCGGCGAGCGCGGAGAGCACGGGAGCCTCGAACAGGGCGGCCAGCGGAAGCTCCACCTTCATCGCCTGCCGTACCCGCGAGATCATCTGCACCGCCAGGATGGAGTGCCCGCCCAGCATGAAGAAATCGTCCCCGCGCCCCACCCGTTCCACGCCCAGCAGCTCTGTCCAGATCGCGGCGAGCGCCTCTTCCACCTTCCCCGCCGGGGCCTCGTACTCCCGCACCGCGTAGGCGTCGCCCTCCGGGGCGGGGAGCGCCCCGCGGTCCAGCTTGCCGTTGGGCGTGCGCGGGAGCGTCTCCAGCCGCACGTACGCCGCCGGCACCATGTACGCAGGCAGCGTCTCGCCCACGTGCGCCCGGAGCGCTTCCGCTCCGGCCGTCTCCTCGCCCACCACGTACGCCACCAGCCGCCGGTCCCCCGGCGTGTCCTCGCGCGCCAGCACCACCGCCTCGCGCACCGCCGGGTGCTCGCGCAGCCGCGCCTCGATCTCGCCCGGCTCGATGCGGTGGCCGCGGATCTTCACCTGGAAGTCGGTGCGGCCCAGGTACTCCAGGACCGTCGTGCGTGCGTGCGTCGGTGCGTCCGCGCGGGCGTCCGTGGGCACGGAATCCACGTCCGCGCTCTCCCGCCAGCGCACGCGGTCCATCACCCGGTACATCCGCGTGCCCGGCGCACCGAACGGGGAGGGGACGAACCGCTCCGCCGTCATCGCGGGACGATTCGCGTAGCCGCGCGACAGGCCGTCGCCCGCGAGGTACAGCTCGCCGGCCACACCCACCGGCACGGGCTGGAGATGGGGATCGAGCACGTACGCCTGCGTGTTCGCCACCGGCCGGCCGATGAGCACCGGGTCCGCGCCGCGCGGAACGAGATGGTAGGTGGAGTAGGTGGTGTCTTCCGTGGGCCCGTACAGGTTGCCGACCTTCTCCACCGTCCCCAGCCCGTACAGCCCCTGCGCCAGCGCGGCCGGCAGCGCCTCGCCGCCCAGGTTCAGCGTCTTCACGCACGCCGGGATGCCGCCGCTGCGCAGCAGCTCGGCCGCGGCGCTCGGGACCATGCTGGCGTAGACCACCGGCTCGGAGACGGTCGCCAGCTCCAGCGCGTTCTCCACCAGCACCAGCGTTCCGCCCCAGGCGAGCGTGCCGAAGACCTCGGCCACACTGACGTCAAAGTTGATGGACGTGGAGAAGAGCACCGACGCGCGCTCCTCGTCCGACACGTTCTCCCGCAGCCAGTGCAGCAGCACGACGACGGAGGCGTGGCGGATCATCACCCCCTTGGGCCGGCCCGTGGACCCGGAGGTGAAGATGACGTGCGACAGGTTCTCGGGAAGGACGCCGCTCTCCGGCGCCTCGCCGGATTCCGCCGCGATGGCGTCGCGCTCGCGGTCCAGCAGGAGCGTGGCCGCGGTCTCCGGCAGGCGCTCCGCGAGGGCCGACTCGGTGATGACCAGCGTGACCGCGGCGTCCTGGGCCATGTAGCCCAGCCGCTCCCGCGGGTACGCGGGATCCAGCGACACGTACGCGCCCCCCGCGCCCAGCACGCCGAGCATCGCGGCCACGAGATCCGGCGTGCGCGGCAGGCAGATGCCCACGCGCACCTCCGGCCCCACGCCGCGCCGCCGCAGCGCGTTGGCGAGCCGGTTCGCCCGCGCCTCCAGCGCGGCGTACGTCCATCGCTCGCCGTGCCAGGAGAGCGCGACGGTCTCCGGCGTCCGCGCCGCCTGCGCGCGGAACAGCTCGTGGACGCACGCGCCGGCCGGGTAGGGGCGCGCGGTCGCGTTCCACGCCTCCAGCACCTGCGTGCGCTCGCCCTCCGGCACGAGCGCCAGCCGCCCCACCGGCCGATGCTCGTCCGCGGCCATCTCCTGCAGCACCCGCCGCAGGTAGCCCGCCCAGCGCTCCACGGTGGCCCGGTCGAAGAGCGCCGTCGCGAAGTTGAGCGCCCCGGTGATTCGATCCCCGCTCTCGGCCAGGGCCAGGGTAAGGTCGAACTTCGCGGTGTCGTGCGCGGGGCCCGGTACGGCTCCCAGCTGCAGCGCCGGGAACTCCAGGCGCTCGTCCGGCGCGTTCTGCCAGAGGAACATGGCCTGGAAGAGCGGGGTGTGCGCCAGGCTGCGCGTCGGGTGGACGCGCTCCACCACCTGCTCGAAGGGGATGTCCTGGTTCCGCTG
>DATING010000772.1:0-6364 GCA_035474555.1 Longimicrobium sp.
CCACCATCCCCAGCCGCATGGTCTTTCTCCCGGTCCCGGTGTTGGATCCTGATCCGCCCCCCGTGCCTGCAAGGTTCGGCCCGGACGGACGGAAAGTGCGAAAGTGCGAAAGTGCGAAAGTGCGAAAGTGCGGAAGTGCGAGTTCGTCTAGCGGAGGGATGGATCGCGCCGGCAGCGGGCGGCCCCTCCCCCGGCCCCTCCCCGCTCGTTCCTCGCGGAGAGGGGAGAACCCATCTCGTACACGGGCTGCCGCGGATGGCGTGGCACCCGCCCGTGCCGGACAGTCCGCGCAGGCGGACATCGTGTGGTCGTTGCGGCGAATTCATTCGCTCGGCTCGGGCTGCGCATCATGAGCGCGGCATCCGACTTCCTGCCGCCCCGGATGCTGGAGCGGCTGGGCGGGCTGGACCTCATCGCCCGCACGATCGTCAGCGGCTTTCAGACGGGCGTGCACCGCTCGCCCCACCGCGGCGCGGGCGAGGACTTCGCCAAGCACCGCGACTACCAGCAGGGTGACGACGTCCGCTACCTGGACTGGAAGCTCTACGCCCGCACGGACCGCCTGCACGTCCGCGAGTTCGAGGAGCGCAGCAACCTCCAGTGCTGGCTGGTGGTGGATACGTCCGCGTCCATGGACTACGCCGAGCCGGAGGGCGTGACCAAGGCGCGGTACGCCGCCTTTTTGGCCGCCGCCCTCGCACACCTCATGCTGCGCTCCGGCGACGCCGTGGGCCTGGCGACGAGCGGGGGGGACGCGAAGCTGCTGCTGCCCCCCCGCTCCCGCCGCGGCCACCTGCACGACCTGCTGCTGCACCTGGAGCGGATGCAGCCCGCGGGCACGGGCGCCATGGCAGGCGCGCTGGACCGCGTGGGCGGCGCCATGACCCGGCGCGGGCGCGTGGTGCTCATCAGCGACCTGCTGGAGGACGACGGCGGCGACGCGCTGGTGACCTCCGCCGGCCGCCTGCGCGCCCGCGGCGACGAGGTGATCGTGATGCGCGTCCTCACCCCGGCGGAGTCCGGCGAGCGCGCGCCCGGCGCGGGATTGTTCTTCGATCCCGAGAAGCCGGGGCAGGAGACGGCCGCCACGCCGGACGCGGACGCCGGCTACCAGCGTCGCGTGACGGCGTACTACGACGGTATCGCCGACCGGTTGCGCGAGCGCGGCGTGGAGTACGTGCCGTTGACGACCGCGCAGCCGGTGGAAGAGGCGCTCGTCGCGTGGGCCAACCTGCGCCGGGGGCCGTGACGTGCTGACCCTGGGCATCCCCGCGTTCCTGCTGGCCGGCGCCCTGGCGATGGGGGTGCCGCTCGCGCTGCACCTCATCCGCCGCCGTCCGCCCCTGCGCGCGCCGCTCCCCACCGCGCGCTTTTTGACGGAAGACCCGCGCAACGCCGTCCGCGTCAGCCGGCCGACGGACCTGCGCCTGCTGGTGCTGCGGATGCTGCTCCTGCTCCTGCTGGGCCTCGCGCTGGCGCGGCCGGCGTGGGTGCCGGCGCCGGAGGGCACCAGCACGCTCGTCCTGCTGGATCGCGGTTCGGCGATGCGCGGCGACGGTTGGCGCGCGGCCCTGGGCGAGGCGCGCCGCTCGCTCCTCGGCGCGGACGGCGAGGCGCGCGGCGAGCTGGTGATGTTCGACACGGCGGCGGAGCGGGTGCCGCGCAATCGCATCACCCCCGCGCTGTTCGATTCGCTGCTGCTCGCCGGCGCCTCGGACCATCCCGCGGACTATGCGGCCGCCCTGCGCGCCATCCCCGCCAGCGCGCGCGAGCTGCGCGGGGCGGACAGCGTGCGGGTGCGGATGATCTCCGCGCTGGCGGACGGCGGATGGACGCCCGGCCTGGCGCCCCTGCGCCGCGCCGCCTGGCCCGGCACGCTGGACCTGGCCCGCGTCCCGCTCGTGCCGATCGTCCATGATTCCGGCTACGCGCCGCGCCCGCCGCTCACGGCGCTCACGCTGTCCGCGCGGGGCGGGGGATTCGCCTCCGCCGCGCTGGGTGCCGCGGGGCTGGAAGGCGGCCGCGCCGATCCCGGTGCGCCGCTCGCCACGGACGCTGCGGTGTATCTGCTGATGGATGCGCCTTCCGCCGCGACCGCCGCGCAGCTGCTGGAGCGCGCCCGGGCCGGCGCCACGCTCATCGTCACGCCCGCCGCGGCGACGGATGCGATCCGCGCGGCGCTGCCGTGGACGGGCGGGTTCGCCGTGGCGCGCAACAGCGCCGGGGGGGCGATGTGGTTCGGCCCGGAGCTGGAGCTGGCGGGCGCGGCGGGGCGGGTGGAGGCCGGGCGGCCCGCGGACGGTGCACGGGTCGCCGCCGCGTGGGAGGACGGCCGCCCCGCCGCGCTGGCGAAGCCGCTGGGGAGTGGATGCATCGTGTTCGTGGGCGCGGAGCTGGAGGGGGGCGAGCTGCCGTACCAGGCCGAGTATCCCGCCGCACTGGCCCGCCTGGCCCGCGCCTGCGCGTCCACCGTGCCCCTGGCGCTGGATGCGCGCCCGCTGGATCCCGGCGCGCTCGCCCTGCTGCGCGGCCGCGGCCCGGCCTCCGTCCCGGCGAGTGCCTTAGCGTCGGAGGCGGGGATCGGGCTGGGGCGATGGGTGCTCGGCGCCGCCATCCTGATCGCGCTGGTGGAGACGTGGCTCGCGTACCGGCGGCGGCGGGTGGTGGGATAGGGCGAAGTTCGGGGGATTTCGGGCGAGGGAGCAGGCATTGCGCCGGCAGCGGAGCGCCCCCCTCCCCGGCCCTCCCCCACAAACTGCGTGGGGGAGGGAGACGGTCCGTCGCGGTAGATGGATTCCGCCGGCGGCGGAGCGCCCCTCCCCCGGCCCCTCCCCGCTCGTTCCTCGCGGTGAGGGGAGGACGGCGGTTCGGGGCGGGATGCCGGTATCGTGCACCCGCGGAGGCCCCCCTCCCCCCGGCCCCCTCCCCCGCTTCGCGGGCAGGAGGGGGAGAACTGCAACGGCGCTTCGCGCCGTGCCGTCGGCGCCGGGAGCCAGGGGAGGTGCACGGCACGCCGCCGTGCCGCGGTCCGTCGGCGAAGGCCGACATCACGTTTTCGGTGCCGCGGTTTCAATCGCCGGGGCTGGATCGCCGCTCCGCGGCAGGAAGCCCGCCGTGCCAATCTCCCTCCCCCACGCAGTTTGTGGGGGAGGGCCGGGGAGGGGGGCGCTCCGCCCGCGCCCCAGACCACGTTTTCTGGCAGATAAGTCCGTGTCCGTTCCGCCGTTCCGCAGATGCGCAGCAGATAAGCCGAAGCAGATGAGCAGACGCACATGAGCACACTGGTCCAGACCCCGCCGGCCGTCGCCGGGGGCGCGCTGCGGGCGCCGTCGGAGCGCCTGATCGGGGGCGTGCGCGCCGCGTGGCGCCGCTCGGTGCTGCTGCGCGCGCTCGTCTGGGCGCCCGCGCTGCTCGCCGCGTGCGCCGTGCTGCTCGTCCTCATCGACCTGCTCATTCCCCTGCGCGCCGTGCTCCGCGAGACGCTGCGCTGGCTGCCGGTCGTGCTCGGCGGCGGGTTCGCGGCGTGGTCCCTCTACCGCGTCCTGAATCCTCCGCCCCCGCGCACCTTCGCGCTGCTGGCGGAGGAGCGCATTCCCGGGCTGGAGAACCGCCTGCTGACGGCGTTCGACCTGGCGGACGGGCTGCCGGACGGCGTCGTGGGCCGCGCGTTCCTGGCGGATGCGGAGCGGCGGCTGCAGGCGGTGGGCGTGCGGGGCGTGGCGCCGGCGCGGGTGCGGCTGCCGGCCATCCTCCTGGGTTCGGCGCTGGCCGTCGCGGCGCTCTTCGCGCTCGTCTTTCCCGCCGCGGCGGCGGAGTCGTGGATCCGGTGGATGGATCCGGCGGACGCGTACGAGACGAAGTGGAACGAAGTGCGCGCGGAGACGCTGCCTAACGTGGCCACGCCGCCCATCCCGATGTTCGACGAGCTGCGCTGGACCGTGCGGCCGCCGGCGTACAGCGGGCTGGCGGCGCAGGACGGCCGCGGCGACGAGCCCATCAGCGCGCTGCCGGGGAGCATCGTCCGCCTGCGCAGCCGCTTTCCGGACCGCTGGGACGGCGTGCGCGCGCAGGCCATCGGCGGCGCGGCGCTGGGCGTGTCGCGCTCGGGCGACGAGTGGATCGTGGAGTACCGGATGCCGGCGGACGCGCGCGGCCTGTCGCTGGAGGCCATGGCGGACGGCGGCGTGGTGGACCGGCGCATCGTCCCCCTGGTCCCCCTGCCGGACCAGGCGCCGGACGTGACGCTGACGTCGCCCGCGGAGGACATGGTGGTGGGGTCCGGGACGGGGCGCATCCCGCTGCGCGCCACGGCGGCGGACGACTACGGCGTGGGCGACTTCCTGCTGCACTGGACGCACTCCAGCGGCAGCGGCGAATCCTACGAGTTCAAGGAAGGCGACTGGGCGTTCGGCAGCGTGAACCGCGGGGGCAAGTCGGCCACGGGCGAGCTGGTCATCGACCTGGCGGCGCTGGGGCTGCAGCCGGGCGACATGATGCACATCCGCGCCGTGGCCCGCGACCGCAACAACGTCACGGGGCCGGGGGAGAGCGTGTCGCGCACGCGCATCATCCGCGTGGCGCGGCCGGAGGAGCTGGACCAGGTCACCACGGACGTGGGGATGCCGCCGGAGCTCCCCAAGGACCCGCTGATGAGCCAGCGGATGATCATCCTGATGACGGAGCGGCTGCAGCGCGAGCGTCCCCGCCTGTCGCGCCCGGACCTGCAGCGGCGCAGCGGCGAGATCGCCCAGCACCAGGCGCGGCTGCGGGCGGTGGTGGGCGAGCAGATCTACATCCGCGAGGCGGACGCCGTGCAGGCCGCGGACGCCGAGCTGCCCACGTTCGTGGAGGAGGGCGGCGGGGCGGCGCACGCGGGCGAGCACGCCGGGGAAGAGGGCCCGCCCTCGCCCGAGGACGTGCTGCGCGAGGCGGACGAGGCCACGGGGCAGGGGCGCGCGGAGGAGTTCGAGCACCGGCACGACGAGACGGCCGTGATCGACGTCAACCGCGAGCTGGTGCTGCTGCACAACCTGATGTGGAGCGCCGAGCAGGAGTTGTTCAGCATCCGCCCGGACTCGTCGCTCCCCTGGCAGAACGAGGCGCTCAAGCTGATCCAGAAGCTGAACCAGACGGAGCGCATCTACCCCCGCGGCGACGTCCGTGTGGACCCGGTGAACATCGCCGAGGCGCGCGGGCAGGGAAAGATGGAGAACGTGGGCCCCGCCGCGCGCTCGGCCGGCGGGTCGCTGCCCTCGCTGCTGCCGCTGCTGGCGGAGCTGGACCGCGTGTCCGCCGGGCTGGGGCGCCGGCCGCCGCGCGAGTCGTCGCTGGCCATCAGCAACCTGGCCGCGCGCGCCCTGGGCGAGGCCACGGCGGACCGGCAGGCGGCCGCGCTCATCGCCCGCGCCGCGAACGAGGCAGGGACGGGGAAGGCGGACCGCGCGCGCGACCTGCTGCGGCGTGCCCGCGAGCGCCTGGCTCCGCCTGCCGGCGCCGCCGCCCGCCCCCTGCCGTCCACCGCCGACCCCGCCGCCGCCGAGTACTTCCGCCGCATCGGGAGGGGACGATGAGGAGCATCGACGGACAGGATTCGCCCGAGATGCGCGGGACGGATGCCGTGACTGGAGCGGAGTTTCGTCGCGAGCGGAGCACCCCCCATCCCCCGGCCCCTTCCCCCATAAACGGCATGGGGGAAGGGGAGACCTGCAGTTCGTGCAGGAAGGGGGAGAACCCCATCCTGACACAGGCCGGTGCCCGCGGCGTGGCACCCACCCGCGACGGACAGTCCGCGCAGGCGGACTTCGTGTGTTTGTTGCGGCGAATTCATTCGTTCTGTCTCGGGGGTCGCCTCCTGTCTCTATCCATGCCGTCGCGCCGAATCCTCGCCGCCGCCCTGGTCCTCACCCTGGGCACGGCGACGGCGCTGGTCTCGTCGCCGGCGCTGGTGTCGCCGCCCCTACAGGAGCCGGCGCAGGCAGCCGTGACGCCCGCCGCGCCGGACGCGTTCGTCTGGGCCACGGCGCGCTACGAGAGCGGCGACTGGAACTCCGCGCCGCTGGTGCCCACGAACCTGCTGCACTCCATCGCCCAGTACACGTCGCTGCCGGTCGCGTCCACGGGGACCATCGTGGACCTGGCGAGCGCCGAATTGTTCAGGTTCCCGTTCGTCTTTCTCACGGGCCACCTCCCCGTGCGATTCAACCAGCAGGAAAGCGCCAACCTCAAGGCGTTCGTGGAGCGGGGCGGCTTCATCTTCATCGACGACCACAACCACGACGTGGACGGCGGATTCCACAAGACGGCCACGGCGGAGATCGCGCGCATCTTCGGCTCGGGCTCGCTCAAGCCCATCCCCAAGAACCAC
>DATING010000773.1:0-2391 GCA_035474555.1 Longimicrobium sp.
GGGCGAGCCGCGCCATCGCCGCTTCCGGAGCACTGGGCGCCGGGCGGCGCCGCGCTTTGCCGTGCACTTTCCCATCCTCCCACTGCCACGCTAGTTTGCCGCGCCCCAAACACCCTGTTCACTCCGGCGGAATCGTGGGAACGTCTTGAGTACGGCGCTGTGGTACGCCCTGGCGGCGGCCGCCGCGAACCTGATCGGCGGCTTCGTCATCACGGCGGCATCGTCCACCGGGCGGGCGACGCAGCGGTTCCTGATCGCGTTCGGCGCGGGCTTCATGATCGCCACCGCGCTGGTGGGGATGGTCCCGCACGCCATGGAAGCCGGCGAATCCGCCGTGCTGGCCGTGCTGGTGGGATACCTGCTGGTGCACCTGACCCAGCACGTGCTGGTGGCCCACTTCCACTTTGGCGAAGAGACGCACAGCGAGCACATGGTCAGCCGCTGGGTGGGGATCACGGCGCTGCTGGGGCTGCTGCTGCACACCTTCTTCGACGGCGTGGCCATCGCCAGCGGCTTCCACGTGGGCAACTGGCTGGGGATGCTCGTCTTCTTCGCCATCCTGCTGCACAAGGTGCCCGAAGGCGTGACCGTGGCGTCCATCATGCTGGCCAGCGGCAACTCGCGGCGGCGGGCCATCGGCGCCGTGGCGCTGTTGGGCTTGAGCACGGTGGCGGGCGTGGTGCTCACGGAGTACGTGCGCATCCTCTCCACCACGGGATTGGCGCTGAGCGCGGGCGTGACGCTGTACGTGGGCGCCAGCAACCTGGTGCCCGAGGTGCAGAAGAAGCGCAGCTGGTCCAGCGCCCTGGCCGTGTTCCTGGGCGCGGGGCTGTTCTACGTGACGTACCTGATGGTGCGGGGATATCTGGAGCCGTGACCGACCTTTCCCTCTTCGGCGACGCCGAGCCGCGTCCCCCCGCGCGCGAAGACGCGCCCGCCGCCGCGCCGGACCCGTCCGCGCCGCTGGCCGAGCGCATGCGCCCGCGCACGCTGGACGAGATCGTGGGCCAGCAGCACTTGGCCGGCCCCGAGGGCACCCTGCGCAGGCTGCTGGCGACCGGGCACCTGCCCAACCTCATCCTCCACGGCCCCCCCGGCAGCGGCAAGACCACGCTGGCGCGGGTCATCGCCACGGACAGCGGCTTCTCGTTCGTCCCCTTCAACGCCGTGAGCGAGGGCGTGCCCCGGCTGCGCGAGGTGGCGAAGGAGGCCGAGGCGCGTCGCAAAGCCGGCCGCCGCACGCTGCTGTTCATCGACGAGATCCATCGTCTCAACAAGGGCCAGCAGGACTTCCTTCTTCCGGGGATCGAGTCCGGCCTGATGACGCTGGTCGGCGCGACGACGGAGCACCCGGGGTTCGAGATCAACCCCGCCGTGCTGTCCCGCTCCACCGTCCTCGTCCTGGAGACGCTCACGGAGGACGACCTGCGCGCCCTCGTCCGCCGCGCGCTGGCGGACGCGGAGCGGGGGCTGGGGGCGGCGGACGTGGCGATGGACGAGGTGGCGGAGGACGTGCTCGTGCGCAACGTGGGCGGCGATGCGCGGCAGGCGCTGGCGGCGCTGGAGATCGCGGCGCGGCTGGTGGGCGGCGGTGGGCGCATCACGGCCGATGCCATGCGCGAGGCGCTGCAGCAGCCCACTGCCCGCTACGACACGTCGCTGGGATACGAGATGCTCAGCGCCTTTCACAAGTCGCTTCGGGCGAGCTCGGGGAGCGGCGCCCTGTACTGGGCCATGCGGATGATCCAGTCCGGCGAGGACGCCAAGACCGTGTTCCGCCGGCTGATCGCCGCCGCGTACGAGGACGTGGGATTGGCGGATCCGCAGGCCGGCATCGTGAGCGTGAACGCCATGCTCGCGTTCGAGCGGCTGGGGCTGCCGGAGGGGTTGCTGCCGCTGTACAACGCCATTCTGTACGTGGCCAACGCGCCCAAGAGCAACCGCGCGTACATGGCCGGCGGCGAGGCGTCGCGGATGGCCAAGGAGCACGCCGACGCGCCCGTCCCCCTGGCCCTGCGCAACGCGACCACGTCCTTGATGAAGGAGTGGGGATTCGGGGAGGGATACAAGTACGCGCACGACTACGAGGGCGGCTACGTGCCCCTGCAGACGCTGCCGGACGTGATCAAGGACGAGCGTTTCTACGAGCCCACCGACCGCGGCTACGAGCTCAAGATCGCCGCCCGGATGCGGGAGCGGGGGGATCCGGGGTGAGGATGGGGCGCGGCGAGGGGCGGCGGGGATGAACGGCGGAAGGCGGCGTTCCGTCCTGAGCGGCTAAAGCCGCCGCTGGGAAAGCGGTAAGCCCTGTCTCGCGCCGAGGCGCGACCCGAACAGGGCTTCAACCGCGTTCAAACCCTCCGTTTCCGACCGATGTCCGCCGGCGGCGTG
>DATING010000774.1:0-9293 GCA_035474555.1 Longimicrobium sp.
CGGAGTTCGCGCTGAATCGGGCCGTCGACTGGCTGTTCTTCACCGGCAAGCTGCCGGCCGATCCCATCGGCCGGCTCTTCGCCACGGCGAGCTACGCGCAGCGGATCGTCTTCGCCGACGAGACGACGGCGTCGCGCACGCTCGAAGGCATTCGCGCCGCGCATGAGGCGGTCGAGCGGCAGCGGGGCGCGACCATCCCCGATTGGGCCCACCGCGACGTGCTCTACATGCTCATCGATTACTCCGAGCGCGCGCACGAGACCTACGCGCGCCCGCTGACGGCCGACGAGCAGCACGAGCTCTACGACGTGTTCCGCCGCGTGGGCACCCGCCTGGGCATCCCCGATCTCCCGGCGACGTACGCCGAGTGGAGCATCGACCGCGAGCGCCACCTGCGCCGCGACCTGGTGCATGGCGAGGGGACGAAGGCGCTGTACGCCCAGTATCGAAAGCACCTGGGCCTTTGGCGATACCATCTCCTGCTGCGGCTCCAGTCCATCCTGACGCCCGAGCACGTGCGCGGCCTGCTGCGGCTGAAGCGGGCCGCGTGGCTGCGTCCTCTTGTAAGACTCTATCCCACCCTCGTCCGCGCCGGGCTGCGTTCGGTGATCCAGTGGCTGCTGATGCCTGCCGCGCATCTTCCCGCCATCCGCGCCCTGGATCAAGGCCCTGGCCCGCCGGAGCCGAGCCCTTGCGCGTCATCCGTGGGCGCGTGATCCTGATTACGTCGGCCGACTCCTCAATCACCCCGAAGCAGAGAGCACGTGGATTTCTCCCGGCTGGTAACGCGTTACGTCGATGGGCAAAAGGATGAGCTTTTGAGTCATCTGTGGGCGAACAATGCACTCGCACCGAACCGAGCGATCGACCTGTCCACGTTTCCAGTCAAGCGATCGATCCTGCAGGAGATGATCAACCGCAAGATCGTCCTCCGGGCATCTTCCGGGAGGTTCTACCTTGACCCCTCCCGGATGGACCGCGCCCACGGGGCCTCGGGAAAGTTCGTGTTGTACGCGATAGGAGCCATGCTTCTTTGCATACTTGTCATCGCGCTTATTTGATGAATCCGCAGTAGATCCGCGGCGCCCCCCCCCGCGTCATGCGATGGACGTCCAGGTATCAACGGCGATTTCCTGATCCTTCCGCGCCGCTGCGTCAGGGCCTAGCAGGACTGGTCCCGCCCAAGAAGCGCGTTCGCCCGGGCGATGAACCGCCAGTGGATGATCCAGAGCACGAGCGCCACGGCGCCTGCCACCTCTCCCACCAGGTTCGGGACCAGGGAGATGATCTGCGCCGTGCACCACCCCAGCCCCGACACGGTGCCGAAGCCGCGCAGCTGGGCCAGCACCGGGTTCACCGCGGCTTCCGCGCGCAACGATGTCGCGACGGCGCGGACGATGAAGAAGTCCTCCACGAAGTTGTACGGGATCAGGAACATCAGCCACACCGAACGCGGGCTCGCCGCTCGTGCTTCAGGGCGGATGCGCTCCAGGCACGTCTGCAGCGAGCGGCAGTAGAGAGCCACCGCGGCCAGGAAGACCGCCACGGACGCCAGGAGCGCAGGCAGGCCGATCCTCGTGACGGAGGCGAGAACGCCGGATCGCGCATCCGCATCCACGAACGGGAGCGCCAACAGGACGGTCACCCCCGCAGTCGCGAGCAGCTTCAGCAGGATGAGCCGCATCTAACGATCGCGAGAAGGCAGCGGTGTGGACGGGAATCGGCGTCGCGGCTCATGTGTCCGCGGGGGACCGGCGGGCGGCGAGCGCGGCGTGGGCTAGCAGGAGGATGGCGCCGAACCCGGTCAGCGCGGGGATCACCCCGATCGCATCCGCCAGGAAGCCCACCGCCGCGGGAACCAGGCTGAACCCCAGGTAGGCGCAGAGCAGAAAGCCGGCGACGACCCGCGCGCGGTTCGCCCCGCCCAGCCGCGTGGCCTCCGCCAGCCCGCCCAGGAAGGTGAATCCGTAGCAGGCGCTCCCCACGACCGCCGCGCCGGCCAGGAGAAGCGGCACCCACCCCAGCGCCGCACCCGCCAGCAGCAGCGCATAGCCGGCGGGGAGCACGAGCAGCCCCGTCCGCAGCGCGCGGCGCGCCCCCATCCGGCGCGCCCACGGCTGGCACAGCGCCCCGCAGACGTTCACGAGAAACAGCGCCGGCGCGCTCCAGGCGCCCACCCCCGCGCGGGCGAGCTGTGCCGGGACCACCACGAACACCAGTCCCGTGACCGCCCAGGCGACGGCGATCCCCAGCCCGGGCGCCACGCTCCCCGCCGGGTACGACGGAAGGCGGAGGATGGGCGTGCGCTCCCGCGGGCCTCCCGCCGCGCGGCGCTCCGCCGGCATCATCCACAGCAGCCCCAGGCAGCCGATCCCCGCCGCCAGCATCACGGGGTAGCTGGCGGGGCGCAGCGTGGGGCCGGCGAGGAGCGCCGCCGCGGTGAAGAGGGCGCCGCCCCCGGAGCCCAGCGACGTGGTCGCCGCGGCGTATCCGGCTGCCCGTTCCGTGCCGCAGATGCCCGGGAGCTCCGCCAGGTACGCCGTGCCGGTGCCCGCGGTGAGCCCCATCCCCATCCCCTGGAGCACCCGCGCCGGGGCCAGGGTAGAGAATTCCGGGCGCAGGATCACCAGCAGCGTGGCCAGGCACGACAGCAGTACCCCCGCCGCCAGCACGGGCCTGCGCCCCAGGCGGTCCGAGGCTCCGCCCAGCCCCACCAGCACCGGGAGAAGGCCGCCCACGTAGGCGCCGAACATCAGCGCGGTGGGCCCGGTGCCCTGCCCCGCCGCGGCCGCGTACGCGGTGTACAGCGGCACCTGCAGGTTCGCGCTGGCCGTGACGATGAACAGCACCGCGCCCACGGCGGCCGCGTGCACCCCGGCGCCCCGTCCGCGACCGGCGCGCGCCTCGTCCGGAGCCGGGCCGGGCGGCATCCCATCGCGGGGCGCCGCCGCCAGGGCGCACCCCGATGCAGGTCCGCCCCGCCCGTCCGATTGCTCCCGCGCTTCACCACACATCGAGCTCCGAGCTCCGCATCCCGCGTTCGTCCTCCTGGCGATGCCGGGCGTCCTCGTCGCATCCGCCTTGCGCCTGGCTCCTGCGGAAAGGTGGAGCACCCGCGCACGCGCGTCCAATGCCGAAAGCGCATGGCGAGGGGACGCCGCCGGCATGGCGGAGACCCATGCCGCGGGCGCATCCTTATCATCGGCTCGATGCAGGAGACGACTGGCCGCGGACGGCATGCCCGAACGAACGCTGTGTCGGGGCGAGCGCTCCGGTCGGCACACGCGCACCGTGACGCGCGAGCCAGCCCCCCGATCAACCCTCTTCCCTGGTTGTTGATCCGCAGCGGTTCGATCCTGTTGGGCGTAACTCGAACGGAGAGCAGGTTCAGCCTTGCCCTGGCACCCGCAGGGTAGAAACGACAGTCGAACCTGCTGCGCCGAGACGTTTGCGCACTTATCTGCACCCTTCTACTTGGCAGTCGTTCGCCACGTAGTACACTTCCAGAATGCTACCGACGTTCATCCCATCGCTCCCGCCGAAATGCCAGAGAAAAAACGCTTTACCGCACCAGAGCGCTACGCGGTTTGGTCCGTCCACGAGCGCCGCTGCTGGATTTGTCGCATTCCGCTCGAGTATAGAGATATCGAGATCGACCACGTAGTTCCTGAGAAGCTGCTTGGGGTGCCGCAGGAGATGGAGAGAGTCCTGAACGACCTCGGTCTACCTCCGGAGTTCGACATAAACGGGCCGGAGAACTGGTTGCCAATCCATCCGCAGTGCAATCGAGAGAAGAGTGACAGCGTACTTCTTCTACCGGCGACAAGTTACCTCCTTCAGCGTATCAGTCGTCGCGCTCCAGAGGTCAGACGCAAAATTGAGCTCATGCGTGAGCGCGCGAGCCGAGGTATGTCGTCTGCCGTTGTGCGGACGGCGATCGAGGAAGGCGCGTTGACGGCCAACGACCTCCGACAACTCGGTCTCGATTTGTCTCCGGCGCAGGTCTTGGACGATTCCGGCATCGTACTGCTCCAGGACAACCATTGGGTATTCCGGAAGGACGTGGCTTACGAAGGGTTGTGCGAATGCGAACGCCACTGCTGCGTAGATGCCGATGAAAAGGTCCTCTGCGTGTTCGCAAACACGTTGTCTCCGTGGGTGATTGCGAAGCGCCTGTACTGGAAGTGCTACGACGAGATCACCACTTGCCCGCGTTGCTTACAGAGTCATAAAAGAGGGCATATCGGACGTGCTCAGGTCTGCGGCAATCCCTACCGAGATCAACAGGGCCAAACTGATGGGTGGTGAGCAGGCCGGTTCATGGACCATGGGCAGCCGTGCCCAAAGGGCGCATGGGTGGGCGTGATGACCTACAAGCGCCGCACGGTCCAGGTTATACATCGGAGCATAATCGAGGGGCGGCATCCCTGCCCCCGGTCCTCCCTCGGCCCAGCAGAGAACCCAGTGAAGCGCACGTGGACGATCATCGGCGTAGGCGACGTGGCGGCCAGCTTCCGATGGTACCAGGCGCTGTTCGGCCAGCCGGCCACGCGCCCCGCCCATGACCACTTCGGGCAGATCCTCGATTCCGATGGAACCGTCCTCCTCTGCCTGCACGCGTGGGGCGCCCACGAGCATCCCTCGTTGATGAGCCCCGATCGTGCGGCGCCCGGCAACGGCCTCCTGCTGTTCTTCCTCGTCGATGACTTCGACCTGGCGCTGCAACGGGCACGCACGCTCGTCACGCGATTCGAGGAGGAGCCGCAGGTGAATCCGAACACGGGATCGGCGGAGTTCTCGATCCGCGATCCCGACGGATACTACGTGACGATAAGCGCGATGTCGGCGGAGTGACGAGGCATCAGCCCGCCGCGGCGATCGCACGCAGTGCCCGCGCGCCCGCATCAGCCACCTGGCCGTGCGGGTGCGAGGCGCAGAGCCGGGCGACCGCGGTCAAGCGGGACGCGGGCCTTCGCGTGATCTCGTTGGCGACGGCTTCGCCCAGGTAGAAATCCTCGTGCGATGCCAGCCGCGAGAGCAGGTTGAGGTCGCTCAGGTCCAGGGAGGGGATGAGGGCGGTGAGGATGCTCCCCGTGTCCTCGTCGTCGTAGTTCTCCAGCAGCCCGGTGATGAGCGCGCCGAGCGCCGGCTGGTCCGCGGCACGCGGCGACTCTGCCGGGTGAAAGTCGCTGATCCACCCGTCGCTCTCCCGTGCATCTCTCGCGGCCGCGAGGTACGCCTGGAGCGACGGGAACACGACCCGGGTGTCATCGTCGTGCGCAAGGAAGAGGACCATCCCGGCGAGCGGCGGCTGCGCCACGTAGACGTGGTGATCGCTAGTGTCCTCGTCATCGAGAATCACCCCGCCCAGCACTCGCACGACCGGATTGAACTCGCGAAAGTCGAGCGTGAGGTCGGCCGCTGCCCTCGTGTCCAGTAGAGCGGGGACGGGCGCGCCGTGCAGGCTGTCGAAGTGTGCGAGAAGGTCGTCCGGTACTTGGTCGAAAAGTTGCGCGAGTTCTGTTTGCATCGGACACATCAAACGGGGGGCGGCAGAGGCATCGAGCCGCACATCGTACAGGCGGCCGGCGGGGCACGCAACGACTTCGCCGCGGGTGCCGAAGCGGCCCGGTGAAGCGCCCCGGCGTGCGCGCCCTACCGCCCCAGGCTCCGGAGCTCCTGCGCTTTCGCGCGGCTCACGGGGACGCGCGCGCCGTCGAGCAGCTCGGCTTCCAGGTTGCCGCGGGCGTCGCGCCGGAACGCGCGGACGTGGTCCAGGTTCACGATGTGCGTGCGGTGCACCCGCACGAAGCGGAGCGGGTCCAGGCGCGCCTCCAGTCGGCTCAGCGAGAGATGCAGCAGGTGCCCGGCGTTCCCCGCGTGGGCCGTCACGTAGTCGCCGTTGGCCTCGAACCACGACACGCGCTCCACGGGCAGGGGGACGAGCGTGCCGCCGATCCGCACGAACAATCGGCTGATGGGCCCGCCCGCCAGCGCGCCGCTCAATCGCTCGAAGGCATCCGCCGGCGCGGGCTCGCCGAGGGCGGTGCGCACGCGCTCCATGGCGGAGGCGAGGCGCGACGGGCCGAACGGCTTGAGCAGGTAGTCCACGGCGCCCAGCTCAAAGGCGGTCACCGCGTGCTCGGAATAGGCCGTGGTAAAGATGACGAACGGCGGCCGCTCCAGCCGGCGCAGCACGTCCGTCCCCAGCAGCCCCGGCATCTGCACGTCCAGGAACACGAGCTCCGGCCGCAGCGCGTCGATCTGCTTCACCGCCGACTCCCCGTCGGCCGCCTCGCCAATCACGGTCACCCAGTCGAACGCACTCAGCATGGCGCGCAGCCCCGCGCGCGCCACCGGCTCGTCGTCGGCGACGAACGTGGTGACCTTCACGCGCCCCTCCCCTGCGACCGCGGCACCACGAGCGTCGCCTCGTATCCGCCGTCCGCGGCGGGGCCGCATTCCAGCCGCGCCGCGTTGCCGTAGAGCACCGCCAGCCGCTCGCGCAGCCGCGCCAGCCCCGTTCCCGTGCCGACGTCGGTGGCGGGAGACGGCACGCCATCCCCCGTATTCCGCACCGACAGCGTCAGCCCGGACGCGCTCCCCGCGGCGGTGACGACGATCTCCGTGGGGGCCACGCGCGGCGCGGCGCCGTGGCGCACCGCGTTCTCCACCAGCGTCTGCAGGGCAAACGCGGGGACGGGCTCGTCCAGCAGGGCGTCGGGCATGTCCGCGCGCACGATGAGCCGGTCGCCGAAGCGGATTCGCTCCATCTCCAGGTAGCGCGAGACGAAGCGCCATTCATCCTCCAGCGGCACCTCGTCGCGCTGCTCCTCCAGGGTGGTGCGCAGCAGGTCCGCGACGAGCTCCGCCGCGTCCATGGCCCGCGCCGGGTCGGCGGGGATGAGCTGCACGATGGTGTGCAGCGCGTTGAACAGGAAGTGCGGCTGCACCTGCGCCCGCAGCGCCGCCAGCTGCGTCCGCGCGGCGATGGCCTCGGCACGCGTGGCGCGCGCGCTCCCCTCCTCGGCATGGGCGACCCCGACCACGATGGCGTAGATGACGGTTCCGATCACCAGGAACTCGTACACCCGGTTCGACCCTACCACGTCGGGGATGTATCCGGGGACGAGCAACGCGAGGTAGGTCGCCGACAGCCCCCAGGCCAGGGCCGCTACCGGCGCGGCGACGAGGTGCAGCGCGAGGAACCGCAGGCGGAACGGCCGCGGCCACGGCACCCGGCGGGCCAGGCGGTAGACGAGAAACGCGATGGCGAGTCCGCAGGCCAGCCCGATGGCGGCGGCGGCCATCTCGCCTTCCCTCCAGGCCGGCGCGCGCGCCTGGAGCGTGGTCGTGAACATCAGGTGCATCGAAGGTCTCGCGGGCAGGTCGTAAGAAGGGGATATCGGACGTGCCATGATGATACCAGCGCCCGGGGCGTACGGGCGACCGCCGAAAGCCCCGTTCGACCGCCCCGATCTGCCGTTGGGCGAATGGTGCCTGACGCGAGGCTTCGAGGCTCCCTATCGTTGCATCCGCAAGCCCGGCCGCCCGGCTCCCGCTCCCCCCTTGGGTGGGCGGAATCCGCCGGCCCTCGATGCCGCACACGTCCCTTCGATACCCAGGGTGCCATCCATGTCCAGAACATCTCGCTTGATCGCGGTGTCACTGCTCGCCGCTGCGCCGTCGCTCGCCGTGCCGTCGCTCGCTACGGCCCAGGGCCAGGAAGGCAGGATCGCGCAGGGGCCGGTGAGCGGCCCGCGCCCCTCCCCTTCCGCGGCGGCGCTGGCCGCGCTCGCCGATTCCCTCGTCACGGCCCAGCTGCTCTCGCAGGGCGTGCCCAGCGCGTCCGTCGTGATTACGCGCGGTGGCGAAACGCTGGTGCAGCGCGCGTGGGGCATGGCGGACGTGGCCAGCCGCCGCGCGGCGGATCCGTCGGCCCTGTACGCGATCGGGTCCAACAGCAAGCAGTTCACCGCCGCCCTGGTGCTCAAGCTCGTGGATCGCGGCAGACTGGCGCTCGGCGACTCCATCGGCCGCCACCTGTCCGGCCTGCGCCCCGAGTGGCGAGCGATCACCATCGAGCAGCTCCTAAACCACACCTCCGGGCTGCAGCGGAGCTACGTGGACATGGCGCGGATCACGGAGAACCTGCCAAGCGACGCGCTCGTCGCGCAGGCGGCGCGGGACACCATGGCCTCGGCGCCCGGGACGGCGTTCCTGTACTCCAACACCGGCTACATGCTCCTGGGCGTCCTCGTGGAGAAGCTGTACGGCACGTCGTACGCGGCCGCGCTGCGCGACGAGATCGCGCGGCCGCTCGGGCTGGCGGCGCTCCGGTCGTGCGGAGAGGTCGAGGCGGGGGGCAGGGCCACCGGGTACAACCGCTCGTTCGACGGGTCGCTCTCGTCACCCGCCGTCCTGCATCCATCGCAGCAGCTGGGCGCGGGCGGCATCTGCTCCACGGCGGCGGACCTGGCGAAGTGGAACCGGGCGCTCCACGGCGGGCGGGTGCTCTCCGAGGTGTCGTACCGGGCGATGACGACGCCGCGCGGCGCGGCGGTCCCGGCGGGCTACGGGTTCGGGCTGAGCGTGGCGCCGGCGCCGTGGGGAGGCCCCGCCTTGACTCATGGCGGCCAGGACGTTGGCGGATTCGTCTCGGAAAACGCGTGGTATCCCGCCGATTCCCTGTCGGTGACGATCCTGTACAACGTGTATCCGCGCGTGGCCGGCGTCGGCACCACCGCCCTGGCCGCGCTCGCGCTGGGCCACACGCCGCCGGCCGCGCCCGCCCCGGCCGCCGCGCCCGCCGTCCCCGCGACGCCGGCCACCGGCATCACCGGCGAAGACGCGCAGCGGCAGTTCCCCGGGCGCTACGAGCTGGGGCCGGGCACCGTCTTCACGGTCGCGTTCGAGGACGGCCGCTTCTACGTCACGCCGCCCCGGGGCGAGCGGGCGCCGCTGGTGCACGAATCCGGGGCCACGTACGCGCTCGGCGGCGACGGCCCCGCGACACGGCTGACGTTCCTTGCCGACGCCGAGGGCCGGGTCGTCGGGTTCCTGGCGCAGCCGGCCGGCGCGCCCGAGCGGCGCCTCCGCAAGATCCCGTAGCGCGCGCGTTCCGTACATCCGTGCGTGCGCGGCCCTCCAGGCGAGTGCCGCGCACGCCCCCCATCGCACCCTCACCATCCTTCGAGGCAACGCAATGACTTCCACGACCCCACCCGTGCGGCGCTCCCGCAAACGTCTCATCCTGGCCGCGGTTGCCGTCGCCGCCCTGCTGTTCGGCGGCC
>DATING010000775.1:0-10482 GCA_035474555.1 Longimicrobium sp.
CGTGGGATACGCGGACCACGACAGAACCACGTCCTTGGCCGCGTTCACCGTGGCCGCGAAGTTCGCCGGCGGCTCCAGCCGCGGCAGCAGCTGCGACACCGGCGCGGAGTACACGCACCCCACCGCGTTGCACGCCCGCACCCGGTACTCCACCGTGCGGGTAATGGTCATGGCCGGGTACTCGGACCAGGTGCCGCCGGCGCCGGTGTAGGCCCGGCTGGTGCGCCACGCCGTCTCGCCCTCCGTCCGCTGCTCCACGTAGTAGGTGGCCGTGCGGGCGCCCGGCGTCCACGCCAGGTTCAGCCGGAACGACGGGGGATTGAAGTCCGTCTGCAGCGCCGTGGGGGTGACGGGGACGGCCACCGTGTAGCTGAGGATGGCCCCGCGCACGGTGGCGTAGCGGTTCTCCGCCACCGTCCGGAAGTAGATCGTGCTCCCCGTCGCCAGCCCCGTGGCCGTGCCGGTGATGGTCTGCGTCCCCTCGGGGAGCAGGGAGTCGCGCCTGGCCACGACGGCGTCCGACAGGTCCGGCTGCCGCCCCCACTCGATCCACACGTGCCCGCCGAAGTGGTTGCCGCTGGCCGTGCCCCGCAGCGTGGCGGCGGAGGCGGACGTCGGCTGCACGGCATCCAGCGTGGTGGCCGTGGGGGGATACGTCTCGCCCCCGCCCGGCGTCGCCGCCACCTCGCCGCTGGGCGGCGAGCGCCGCCCGCCAAAGCTGAGGGTGGAGACCACGCTGTACAGGTAGGTCACCCCCCGCAGCGCCGTGCGGTCCGTGTACGTGGTCACGTTGGTGGACACCGTGGCCAGCGCCTGCGCCGGCTCCGGCTCCCCCTGCACGCGCCGGAACACGGAGTAGCTGGTCTCGTACGGCCCGTCCGTCCAGGTAAGGCGCACGTGCCCGGAGTCCGTCACGGCCGCGGCCAGCCCCGCCGGCGGCTCCATCCGCGGGATCACCACCTGGATCACCTCGGAGTACGTGCATCCCACCGCGTTGCACGAGCGCACGCGAAACTCCACGGAGCGCGTCTGCTCCAGGTTGGGATAGTACTGCCAGGAGCCGCCCGTGTTGGAGGTGTACAGCGGCGAGCTCGTCCACTCGGTCTCGCCCGGCTCGCGGCGCTCCACGGCGTAGCTGTAGCCCCGCTCGGGCACCGTCCAGGTGAGCTTGAGCAGGTAGTTGGGCGCACCGATCTGCCCCGTGAGCCCCGTGGGCTGGGCGGGCGCCGCCACGGTGTAGCTCACGATGGCGCCGCGGGTGATGCCCTGCGACGTCTCCGCCACGGCGCGAAAGTACAGCGTCTCGTTCAGCGACAGCCCGGTCACCGAGGCCACCAGGCCGCGCGTGCCCGTGGCCGCCAGCGCCCCGCGCCCCGCCTGCACCGCGTCGGAGAGCGTGGGCTGGCGGCCCCACTCCAGCCACGCCTCGCCCGCGAACCCGTTGCCGGCGGCGGTCCCCGCGATCCGCACCTCGGACGGGCTCGTCCGCTGCTGCCCCTGGCCCGTCACGGCCACGGGCGCGGTGGCGGCGGCGCCCACGGACACCAGCACCGTGTCTTCCGTGCCGTCGCCCGTCACGATGACGGTGGCCGCGCCCATCCCCACGGCCCGCACCCGCCCGCCGAACACGGACACGACCTCCGGGTCGCTGGAGCGCCAGCTGACCACGCCGGACGCCACGTCATCGCCCTGCGTGCCGCGCGTCAGCAGCCGCAGCACCTGCTCGTCGCCCACGGCGGAGAGGCGCACCAGGCGCGGCGTGACCTGGAACTCCGCCACCTCCGTGGCCGTCGCGCCAAAGACGAGGGGCAGCGCGCCGGCCACCCGGGCCTCCACCTGCTGCTCGCCGGGGACGCTCCCCAGCGTCCAGCGCACGGAGGCCATGCCGTCGCCGTCCGTCACGGTGCGGTCCAGGTCCAGCGTGCCGCCGCCGCCCGCCACCCGCCACTCCACCGTGGCGCCGCGCACGGGGTTGCCCGCGTGGTCCTCCACGCGCACCTGCAGCGCGCCCACGGTCTCGCCCAGGAGCGCCACCTGGTCGCCGCCCGCGACGGGACGCAGCCGGGCGGCCTGGTCGGGCGACACCGCGTCGCCCATGCACCCGGCGAGGAACGTGAAGAGCAGCGCCGCCAGCCAGGGGCGGGTCGCCGAAGGACGGAAACGGAGAAAGGCAGTTCGCATGGAAGGCCGTGTGCGGATGTGGGAAGTGCCTGCCGGGGAAGGAGATGCGTCGAGCGACGAAGCCCCGGTAGCAAGCTGGAATATCGCGGCGATTGGCCGGAACGACAAGCCGGAGCCGTTTGCCGCCGCTCGTTGGCCGCAGCGCCCGGGGAGGAGCGAGGATGTGCGTGGATTCCAGCGATGGAGCGCGCCTTCCGCCCCCTCGCGTGGGATGAAACCGAAATGCCCAGTGCTCCGGATCGCGCGGGAGCACTGGGCACATCGTTCCATCGACTGCAGCGGAGGGGGTGGGATTCGAACCCACGGACGGTTTTACCCGTCGCTCGTTTTCAAGACGAGACCGATAGACCGCTCTGGCACCCCTCCAGATCCACCGACCTCAAATTTCGTGTTGCCAGCCGTTTCCGTCAACGGGAACGCGTGGTGCGGCGGCCCGGTGAACCCTTTTGCGCATAGGGCGGTACACTTATCTTCAGCGCTCAAGTACCTGCCAGGGCAATCTCATAGCCGTTTTGCGAGCACTTTCGAGGGATCCCCAGAACCGCATGCCCATTCTGATGCGTGCCGCACGGGCGGCGCTCGTCGTATCCGTGCTGGCCGTTTCCACGGCCGGCGCCCACGCGCAGGCCCGTCCGCAGCAGCCGGCGGCGCGCCCCGCGAGCGGGCAACCGGCCACGCTTCCGCCCGTGCGCGCACAACCGCCCGTCCGCCGGCAGCCCGCCCCCGCCGCCCAGCGTCCGCCGGCGCAGCGCCCTGCCGCGCAACCCGCTCCCAACCGTCCGCGCGCGACGCCCGCCCCCGCGGCCGCACCCAAGCCGGCGGGTGGATTGCCGGCGGGCGGTACCGTGCCGGAGAAGTGGGAGGACATCACCGTCGAGACGGCCAACTCCGGCACGTACCACCTGCCGGTGGGCCGCGGGCATTCCGGCCCGTCGGTGCTGCACGTGCAGGTGCTGCTGAACCGCGCCTTCTTCAGCGTGGGGATGCTGGATGGCCGCTGGGGGCGCAACACGCAGACGGCCGTGACCTGGCTGCAGGCCCGCGAGGGGCTGCCGACCACGGGCACGGTGGATTCCGTGACCTACGCGCGGCTGGTGCAGCTGGCGGCCGAGGGCCCCACGATCCGCGAGCACGTGCTGACGGAGGACGAGGTCCGCGGGCCGTTCGTCGCCATCCCGGCGGACATCTACGCCCACGCGCGGCTGCGCTGCTCGTGCTACGAGTCGCTGTCGGAAAAGCTGACGGAGAACTTCCAGGTGCACGGCACCCTGCTGCAGCGCCTGAACCCGGGGGTAAAGCTGGATTCCGTGACGGCGGGCACGCGGCTGTACGTGCCCCAGGTGCGCGACACCGCCACGGCGCCGGCCGGCGTGGTGAAGCAGATCGTCGTCTCGGGGAGCAGCAACTACCTGCAGGCGCTGGATTCCGCCGGCACCATCCTCTACCACTTCGCCGCGACGCTGGGCGCGACCATCGATCCGTCGCCCATCGGCGACTACCGGGTGACGTCCATCCACCCGAATCCGTGGTGGAACTACCAGCCCAAGCTGCTGGCGCACGTCCCGGACGACCGGCCCAACGCGATGATCCCGCCGGGGCCCAACAACGCCGTGGGACGGGTGTGGATGAGCCTGTCCGCGCCGCACTACGGCATTCACGGCACCAAGTCGCCGGAGACGATCGGCTACGCGGAGTCTGCCGGGTGTGTTCGGCTGACCAACTGGGACGTGGTGTTCCTGAGCAGCCGCGTTCCGCCCGGGACGCCCGTCTCCTTCCGTGAGATCCGCGGCCGCGTGCAGCCGGCCGATACCGCCGCGCGGCCGGCGGTGCTCGGCGGGTCGCCGGACAGCGTGCATCGCGACTCGGCCGCCGCCCGCCCCGACACCGCGCGCCGCCCGGCCCAGCCCGCAACGGCCCGCCCAGACACCGCGCGCCGCCCCGCGCAGCCCACCGCGGCCGACACGGCGCGCGCCCGTCCCGCATCGCCGACGACCACGCGACCGGCATCCGCCACGTCGCAGCCGGCATCGGGAGCAACGCGCCCTGCGTCCGCGACCACCCAGCCGGCATCTGCCACGACGCGGCCCGCGCAGGCAGCGCCTACCGCGAAGCCGGCCGCCACCGACACGGCCAAGCCGACGCCGCGAGGCTGATCGGCCGCGGAGGATCGAAAGAAACGTGGCGCGGCGTCCAGGGATGGGCGCCGCGCCGTCTTTGTCTCCGTATCAGGCACCGAGCGGCGCCCCCACCCGCTCGTTCCTCGCGACCTCCCCCAAAAACCCCTGGGGGAGGTGAGATGGATCGTGCCGGGTGGCGGGGTGCCTGCACCGGGCGAGGGCCCCCTCCCCCCGGCCCCCTCCCCCGCTTCGCGGGCAGGAGGGGGAGAACTTCATCGCCACCCGGACCTCGTGCCGGCGTGGCACCCGCCCGTGACGGACAGTCCGCGCAGGCGGACTTCGTGTGTTCGTTGCGGCGAATTCATTCGCTCTGCCGGGGCTCGCCCTCCGGTCTCTGGCTCAGACGGGCCTCCACCGCTTTCATCCGCTTCCATTCGCACGACTCACTTGCGGATTGAAGATCCGCGCCGCAATCTGCTGAAGATTTAGCATCCACCGATCCTCCTCCCTCCCCCGCGCCGAATCCGATCATGAGACGCCGAGAGTTCATCCAGCGGAGTGCCGTGGGCGCGGCCGGGCTGGCGATGGCGGGGCCGCGCACCCTGCACGGCCGCATGCAGGACGTGGACGAGCGCGAGCTCACGGCCCGCGCCCTGGAAGCCGCGCGCTCCGCCGGCGCCAGCTACGCGGACATCCGCATCCAGCGCAACCGCACCCAGTCCATCGGCACGCGCGAGCGGCAGATCACGGAGTTCGACGACGCGGAGACGTACGGATTCGGCGTGCGCGTGCTGGCCAACGGCGCGTGGGGCTTCGCCGCCAGCCGCGAGGTGACGATGGACGAGGTGGTGCGCATCGCCCGCCAAGCCGTGGCCCAGGCGCGCGCCAACGCCCTGGCCCAGCAGCGGCCCGTGCAGCTGGCGCCCGTGGAGGCGTATCCCGACGCGACGTGGCGCTCGCCCATGCAGACGGACCCGTTCGAGGTGTCGGTGGAAGACAAGGTGGGGCTGATGCTGGCCACCAACGAGGCCGCGCTGCGGGTGCCGCGGGCGCGCTTCGTCACCACGTCGCTCTTCTTCGTCCGCGAGGAAAAGACGTTCGCCAGCACGGAGGGCTCGTTCATCGTCCAGACGCTCACCCGCACGTATCCAGTGACCACGGTGACGGCCGTGGCGGAGGGCGGTGGCGACTTCCAGACGCGGATGAGCACGGACGTGCCGCCCCGCGGGCTGGGCTACGAGTACGTGGTGCAGTCCGACCTCCCCGCCCGCGCCGCCGTCTGGGCCGAGGAGGCGGCCGCCAAGCTCAGCGCCAAACCCATCGAGCCGGGCCGCTACGACCTGGTGCTGCTGCCCACGCACCTGCGCCTCATCATCCACGAATCGCTGGCGCATCCCACGGAGCTGGACCGCATCCTGGGGTTCGAGGCCAACTACGCGGGCACGTCGTTCATCCACCCCGTGCGCGACTACCTGGGCAAGTTCCGCTACGGCCCGGACTTGATGAACGTGCAGGCCGAGCGCAGCGCCCCCGGCTCCCTGGCCACCATCGGCTACGACGACGAGGGCGTGCGGCCGGACGAGTACCTGATCGTGAAGAACGGCATCCTGAACGACCTGCAGACCACGCGCGAGCAGGCGCCCTGGCTGGCGGAGTGGTACGTGTCGCAGGGGCGGCCCGTGCGCAGCCACGGCAACTCCACGGCGCAGAGCTGGGCGCACGTGCAGTTCCAGCGGATGCCCAACGTGAACCTGATGCCGCACCCCGACTGCGACGTGCCCCTGGACGAGCTGATCGGGGGCGTGGAGAACGGAATCCTGATCGACGGCCACGGCAGCTTTTCCATCGACCAGCAGCGGTACAACGGGCAGTTCGGCGGGCAGGTGTACTGGGAGATCCGGAACGGTCGCAAGGGCGCCATGCTGCGCGACGTGGCGTACCAGATCCGCACGCCGGAGTTCTGGAACTCGATGGATTTGATCGGCGGGCCGGGCACCTACTTCGTGGGCGGCACGTTCTTCGATGGCAAAGGCGAGCCGTCGCAGGTCAACGCCGTCTCCCACGGCTCCCCCGCGGCGCGGTTCCGCCAGGTGAACGTGATCAACACGGCGCGAGGGGGGTGAAGGGCAGTGCGAGAGTGAACGACGGAGAGGGATTAGATCGAGGCGCTTCGGCGCACAATCGTCCTGAGCGGCTAAAGCCGCCGCTGGGAAAGCGATAAGCCCCGTCTCGGCTCGCTGCGCTCGCCGAACGAGGCTTCAACCGCGTTACGGCGAACCACGTTCGCCGACCGGCAGATCGATGGGTTCGGGGGACCCAGTCCGCGAAGGCGGACTTCGCGAATTTCCAGCGGCGAATTCATTCGCTCGGACGGGACTCGGCGACGCGCTGCGGAACTCGTCGAAGTTTTTACCCTCTCCCACGCAGTTTGTGGGAGAGGGTGCGAGCCTGAGCGAGCGGGTGAGGGCCACGGCCCGGAACGTGCCATTCAGCGGCGGTGGAGCCGCCCGTCCCCCCGGGGGCGGGCGGCTTTTCGATGACACCGAGGCACTGAGAAATCCATGATCACCAAGGTTCGATCCGCCGCGCTCGCCGCACTCGTGCTCGCCGCGGCCTGCGGTGGCGACGAGGAGCAGGCCGCGCCGCCCCCGGAGCCGCAGGCGCCCACCGCGCAGCAGGCGGCCAACGCCCGCGCCCGCGCCGTGCAGGTGGCGTGGAACCGGCGCATGGCCGCCATGACGCCGGAGGAGATGAACCGCGCGCGGATGGACATGAGCTGGCAGGAGGTCGTGCAGCTGGACCCCGCCACCGGCCCCGACATCCCCAATCCCGAGAAGTGGGAGCAGATCACCGCGCAGACGGTGAACACGGCGCCCCAGCACGTGCCCCTGCACGGCGACGTGGGCGGCCCGTCCGTGCTGCGCACGCAGATCCTGCTGGACCGCGCCCTCTTCTCCCCCGGCATCATGGACGGCCGCTGGGGCAAGAACACGGCGGAGGCGCTGTACTGGTTCCAGCACCGCGAGGGGCTGCGCAAGACGGCGCGGCTGGACAGCGCCACCTTCCAGCGCCTGCGCCAGGCCGCCGGCAACCCGCAGGAGCTCGTCGTTCGCAAGACGATGACGGAGGAGGACGTGAAGGGCCCCTTCACCGAGATCCCCGAAGACATCTACGAGCACGCCAAGCTGGAGTGCTCGTGCTACGAGTCGCTCACGGAAAAGCTCAGCGAGACGTACCACGCCACGCCGGACCTGCTGCAGAAGCTGAACCCGGGCGTGGACCTGGACGCCGTGCGCGCCGGGCAGCAGCTGTACCTGCCCGCCGTGCGCGAGGAGGACGCCAGCGGGCGCGGGCAGGTGGCCAAGCTCGTCGTCTCCGGCCGCGGGACGTACGTGCACGCGATGGACAGCGGCGGTCGCATCCTGTACCACTTTCCGTCCACGCTGGGCGGATCGTACTCGCCCTCGCCCACGGGTGCCTTCAAGGTGAACGGCGTGGCGCGGGACCCGGAATGGCACTACCAGCCGGACATCCTGGTGGGCGTGCCGGACAACGAGCCGGACGCCATGATCCCCGCCGGCCCCAACGTGGCCGTGGGCGCCGTGTGGATCGACCTGTCGGAGCCGCACTACGGCATCCACGGCACCAGCGAGCCGCAGACCATCGGCTACGCGTCGAGCAACGGGTGCGTGCGGCTGACCAACTGGGACGTGAAGTTCCTGTCGCGCTACGTCCGCGCCGGCGTGCCGGTGGAGTTCCGCGACATCAGCGGCACCAAGGTGGCCGAGGACCCGGCCAACGCCGGCACCTCCTCCGCCGCCCCGGCGACGGGGCGCAGCGGGACGGCCGCCCCCGCGACGGGGCGCAGCGGATCGGCCGGCGCGGCCGCGACCGGCACGCGGACGGGCACGGGCGGCGCGGCGCGCACGTCCACCGGCACGGGCCGGGCGAGCGGCACGGACGCGGGCACGCCGTCCAGCCGCACCCGCCGCGACACGTCGGCGTCCAAGTCGAACGAGACGCCGAAGTCGCGCGAGACCCCGAAGGCCAGCGAGACGCCCAAGGCCGACGAGCACGCGGGGCACACGCCGTAAGGGCCGTCCGCGGGCCCTCACCCGGCCTCGCTCAGGCTCGTCCACCCTCTCCCACAAACTGCGTGGGAGAGGGTGTATACTTCTACGGGCATTCGTCGCGTGGGTGAAGCCGTTGCTTCGCAGACGGTTGGGAAGCCTCGTCCGGCGCATCGCCGGACGAGGCTTCCGGCTTTCACAGCGACGGATTCGGTCGCTCCGCCGCGGTGGCCGCTACACCGAGAAGACCCGTCCCTGCCCCGCCGTTGCTGGCTATTCCCTATTCCCTATTCCCTATTCCCTGCCGTCTTCCGTCCCCGGGCACATCGCTTGCGCCTGCCGCACCACTTGGCGGTGCACCGAGATCCAACCGCAACCCAGAGCCATGCCCGACCTGTCGCGCGAAGCGGTCCTGCGGGCCGTGATGCCCATACTCGCCGAAGCGTATGCCGGGCCCGCGGACCCGAGCAGCACGAACTTCCTGAACAACGAGCCGGACTGCGGCGTCTTTGGCACGCTGGACCGGCTTTCGGCCGCGGAGGCGTCCATGCCGCCCGCGCCCGGCCGCCCCACCGTGGCCGCGCACGCGGAGCACCTGCGCTTCAGCCTGGACGTGAGCACGCGCTGGCTGCGGGGCGACCACACCAAGGCGGACTGGTCCGCCAGCTGGGCCGTGCACGCCGTGGACGAGGCGGAGTGGCTGCACCTGCGCGAGCGGCTGCGCGACGAGTACGCCCAGTTCCTGGAGCTGATCGACGCGCGGCCGGAGATCGACGAGGAGCTGCTGGCGGGGATCGTGGGGACGGTGGCGCACGCGGCGTATCACCTGGGGGCGCTGCGGCAGGCGGCCCTGGCGGCATCCGCATCCTCCACCCCGTTTGCAGGAGCGGCCCACGCATGAGGCGCGGCTTCGAGGGACTGATGGTGGGCCGCACGCTGGCGGGCCGCTACGAGGTGGTGGACGCCGTGGCGCGCGGCGGGATGAGCGTGGTGTTCCGCGGGCTGGACCGCACGCTGGGGCGCGAGGTGGCCGTCAAGGTGGTGTCGCTGGCGGGCGCGTCGGACACGCTGCTCCCCAACTTTCGCGAGCGGTTCCGCCGCGAGGCCGCCAGCGCCGCCCGCATCCAGCACCCCAACGTGGTGCAGATCTTCGACTACGGGACGGACCCGGAGCTGGAGCTCGACTTCATCGTCATGGAGCTGCTGCAGGGCGACGACCTCAAGGAAACGCTCCGCGCCGGCCCCATCCATCCGCCGGAGGCCCTGCGCATCCTGGCGGACGCGGCGCGCGGCGTGGCGGCCGGGCACCGCGCGGGCATCGTGCACCGCGACGTGAAGCCGGCCAACGTCTTCCTCGTGGGCCGCACGGATCGCGACCGGGACGTGGACACCGTCAAGATCCTGGACTTCGGCATCGCCAAGCCCATGGAGGACGATCCCGACCACCAGCTCACCACCATCGGCAGCCTGCCGCACTCGCCGGCGTACGCGTCGCCGGAGCAGCTGGATCCCACGCAGCCGCTGTCGCCCGCGTCCGACGTGTACCAGCTGGGGCTCATCGGCTTCGAGATGCTGGCCGGCCGCCGCCCGTACGACGAGGATGAGCGGGCCCGCGTGCGCGGCGGCCAAGCCGTCCCCCTGCCCACGACGCAGGCCTGGGAGGAGGTGCCGCGGCACCTGCGCGCCGTCATCGAGCAGGCGCTCAGCCTGCGCCCGGAAAACCGGTATCCGGATGCCGCCGCCTTCGTGGAGGCGCTGGTGACGGCGCGCGACGAGGACGCGACGGCGTTCCACCCCGGCCCCGTGATCGCCGCGCCCGTGCCGGACCTGGACGCCACGGAGCTGGTGAGCGCCACGGCCGGCGTGCCCATCGTGGCCCCCGCGGCGCCGGAGATCCCCGCGGAGGCCGTCGCGCCGCCGCGGGAGGAGATCTCCGTCACCCCGCCGCGGACGGAGCCCGTCCACGCGACGCCGCCGCGCGCGGAGCCCATCCCGGTCGTGACGTCGCACGCGGAGGGGATTCCCGTCACGCCGCCCTCCACCCGGCGCCCGGGGATGCCACGGTCGCGGGCGCTGTGGGCCGTGCCCCTGCTGCTGCTCCTGGCGCTGATCGC
>DATING010000776.1:0-1826 GCA_035474555.1 Longimicrobium sp.
TTCCGTTGCACATCCCCCGCCCGCCGCCGTAAGTTGCCGCCGCGTAGCACAACTTATCCGCATCCACCCAACGCCGTTGCCGTGTTCACCGGGATCGTAGAAGAAGTTGGGACCATCACGGCCGTGGAGCCGCTGGGCAACGGGGTCAGCATCACCGTCCAGGCCGAGCGCGTGCTGGAGGGGCTGGGGCTGGGCGACAGCATCGCCATCGACGGCCCCTGCCAGACCGTGACCGCCATCCACCCGGACGGCTTCAGCGTGCAGGCCATCGCCACCACGCTGGGGCGCACCACGTTCGGCGACTTTCGGCCGGGGCGGCGGGTGAACCTGGAGCGGGCGCTGGCGTTCGGCGCGCGGCTGGGCGGGCACCTGGTGCAGGGGCACGTGGACGGCGTGGGCAAGGTGCTGCGCATCGAGCCGCGCGAGGAGCTCACCCTCATCGATTTCACCCTCCCCGAGGTCGTCGCGGGGGTGACGGTGCTGCACGGCAGCATCACCCTCAACGGCATCAGCCTGACGGTGAACGACATCCCCGCGCTGGGGGTGTGCCAGGTGTCCATCATCCCGTTCACGTGGGAGCACACGTCCATCGGCGACCTGCGCGAGGGCGACGGCGTGAACGTGGAGGGGGACATGATCGGCAAGTTCGTCCGCAACCTGCTGGGTGCGCCGGCGCAGGGCGGGGGAACGGGGCACATTGGCCCGGAGCACGTAAAGAAGGCGTGGGGGTACGAGTGAGCTCCCGGGTGGGGTGACGGCTGACGGCTGACGACTGACGGCTGGCGGCGGTGGCAAGCGTGGTGGGGTGCGCGCGGCGGAGTGTGGCCCTCCCCCGGCCTCGCTTAGGCTCGTCCACCCCCTCCCGCAAACTGCGCGGGAGAGGGTATACACCCCAGTCCGAGCACGGTACTGGCTCCTGCCGGGCACGAAGTTCTCCCCCTCCCTCCGCGAAGCGGGGGAGGGGGCCGGGGGGAGGGGGCCTCGCCCGTGCACGATCGGCCGCCCGAGGGCACGGGCCCGCAGTTCAACCTCCCCCAGGGGTTTTTGGGGGAGGTGCGAGCCTAAGCGAGCGGTGGGGGCGTTCCGTAGAGGCTCGTCCGCGCCCCGTATCCGGCGAGCCGAGCAGTTTTCAGCAGTTCATGATCATCCAAACGGCAACCGAGGGTAATCCAATGCCGTTCGACAAGATAGAAGACGCCATCCAGGACATCCGCGATGGCAAGATGGTGATCATCGCGGACGACGAGGACCGCGAGAACGAGGGCGACCTCGTGTGCGCGGCGTCGGCCATCACGCCCGAGATCATCAACTTCATGGCGACGCACGGGCGCGGGCTCATCTGCCTGGCGCTCACGCCGGAGCGCGCGGACGAGCTGGACCTGCGCCCCATGAGCGAGCACAACACCGAGGCGCTCAGCACCGCCTTCACCGTCTCGGTGGATGCGGCCGCGCGCTTCGGCGTCACCACGGGCATCAGCGCCTGGGACCGCGCCAGGACCATCCAGGTGTGCCTGGACCCGGACTCCCGGCCGGCGGACCTGCGCCGCCCGGGGCACGTATTTCCCCTGCGCGCCCGCGCCGGCGGCGTGCTGCGGCGCGTGGGGCAGACGGAGGCGTCGGTGGACCTCGCGCGTCTAGCCGGGCTCAACCCCGCGGGCGTGATCTGCGAGATCCTCAACGAGGACGGCACCATGGCCCGCCGCCCGCAGCTGGAGCAGTTCGCGGCGCGCCACGACCTCAAGTTCGTCACCGTCGCGCAGATCGTCGCGTACCGCCTGCAGCGCGAGCGGCTCGTCCACCGCGAGGCGGAGGCCACCATCCCCACG
>DATING010000777.1:0-4673 GCA_035474555.1 Longimicrobium sp.
GTTGTGCGCAGACATGGCTACCTCGTGGTGGAGGGGGTTCGCTGACAGGCTTTGAGGTATAGGTAAAGAAGCCTATGCGGGTTGCTGTGCACCGATGGCTGCACTGGCACTTGTCCGCCCGAGTGTGGGTCTTACGCATGACTATCTCCCTTTGAGAGTGGTTCACGCAGTCGGGGACTTACTCAGTCATGGCCGATCTGCAACGTCTGCAGGGAGCAACCGACGTGCCATTTCAACCGGCACAACCCTACCGTTCAGGGCAGTAAATTCCATAAACAATTGGAATCGTACAGGCCCTTTCCTTCATTCACGTTGGTGTGGGATAGAACCTCAGAGTCGTGCTCGCTGGATTATTTCATAAAATGGCAGAGATTAGCTTTTCATAAGAATCGAACGAATGTCACATCGCGAGTTTACGATCACTTGCCGCGATCGCTGCAGGCGGAGAGTTGCGCTCGCAACACGTTGTACATAGCTCTCTTTCTCCGAACACTGCTCGGGTGGGTTGCCGACGCCCTTGCTGCTTCTTCGCGTGGCCGGCGGTACCTGTTCCGCAGCACGGCACGACCTGCGCTCGAATCTTGGAATAGGACGTTGCGCCCAGGATTCCCCCCTGAAACCATCGCTGGAGAACCGCGGAAGATGCCCATCGCCACCATCAATCCCGCCACGGGCGAAACGCTCCGGACCTTCGACGCGCTAACGGCGGAGCAGCTCGAGCAGAAGCTGCAGCGCGCATCCGACGCGTTCGCCCGGCACCGGCGCACGTCCCTGACCGAGCGCGCGGAGAAGATGCGCCGCGCGGGCGAGCTGCTGGATGCGGAAAAGGACCGCTGGGCGCGGCTGATGACCACGGAGATGGGCAAGACGCTCGGCGCCGCCCGCGCCGAGGCCGAGAAGTGCGCGTGGGTCTGCCGCCACTACGCCGAGCACGCCGCGGCCATGCTGGCGCCGCGCCCGGCCGACGTCGGCGGCACGGCGCGGGGCGAGGTGCACTTCCTTCCCATCGGCGCCGTGCTGGCTGTGATGCCGTGGAACTTCCCTTTCTGGCAGGTCTTCCGCTTCGCCGCGCCGGGGCTCATGGCGGGCAACGTGGGGCTGCTCAAGCACGCCTCCAACGTGCCCCAGTGCGCGCTGGCCATCGAAGAGATCTTCCTGCGCGCGGGGTTCGAAGAGGGCGTGTTCCAGGCGCTGCTCGTGGGCTCCGACGCCGTGGCCGGCATCCTGGACGACGAGCGCGTGGCCGCCGCGACGCTCACCGGCAGCACCCCCGCCGGGCAGAGCGTGGCCGAGCGCGCGGGGCGCAACCTCAAGAAGACGGTGCTGGAGCTGGGCGGGAGCGATCCGTTCATCGTCATGCCCAGCGCGGACCTGGACGGCGCCGCGCGCACGGCGGCCAAGGCGCGCTGCATCAACAACGGGCAGAGCTGCATCGCCGCCAAGCGCTTCATCGTGCACGGGGACGTGGCGGACGCGTTCACCGAGCGCTTCGTGCGGGAGATGGAGGCCCTGCGCGTGGGCGACCCCCTGGCCGACGGCACGGACGTGGGCCCGCTGGCCACCGCCGCCATCCGCGACGAGGTGGACGAGCAGGTGCGCACGTCGGTGGATGCCGGCGCGCGCCTGCTCACGGGCGGCAAGCCGATCCAGGGCGACGGCTTCTACTATCCGCCCACCATCCTGGCCGACATCCCGGAAGATGCGCCCGCGTACCGCGAAGAGGTGTTCGGCCCCGTGGCGTCGCTCTTTCGCGTGGCGGACATCGACGCGGCCATCGCGCTGGCGAACGACTCGCCGTTTGGGCTGGGGAGCAGCGTGTGGACCACGGACGCCGCCGAGCGCGCGCGCTTCATCGCCGAGATCGAGGCGGGGATGACGTACGTGAACGCCATGGTGGCCAGCGATCCGCGGCTGCCGTTCGGCGGCGTAAAGCAGTCCGGCTACGGGCGCGAGCTGGGCGAGTTCGGCATCCACGAGTTCATGAACATCAAGACTGTGTGGATCCAGGACACGGCCCCCACTGACCTCCCCGACGCGGAGTAGGAACGGCGGGTCTCACGCGGAGACGCGGAGGACGCGAAGCGAGAGATCGCCGCGCCCTCCGCTGCTTCTTTCCCGGAACCGAGTCCCGCTTCTTTGGATGCGCACCCCTCGTTTGTTTTCCTGAGGGAGGCGCCGCCGATTCCAACCCGTGCGCAAATCCGTGGCGCCGACCGAAGGATCTACCCTCCCGTGATTGACGGCTGTTCATGCGACGGTGATCCGCCTTCCGCCCGCAATCCCATCCGCGCCTCCGAACCGAGCTACTCGCAGCTGCTGCCGTACTGGTCCAGGAGCTGGCCCACCGCACCGAGGTAGTCCCCGCTCAGCCCCATGAGCAGCAGCCGGAGCAATCCCCCGGCGGAACCACCGGCATTCGCCTGGGCGGCCATGCGGGCCACGGCTTCCTGGTCCACGCCGGTGCTGTAGTGCTCGTGCAGGATCTTCCATCCGTCGGGCGTGCGCTCCAGCGCCAGCGTCATGCTGCCGGGCTGTTGGGCGGGGCCGCACTCCGTCCTGTAGTCCATGGTCATGGGCGCCACGGCCAACGCATGGTTCGTCCCCATGGGCGTAACGTCGATCTCGCCCAGCCGGATGAAGAAGCTCCCCGGCGAGGCCGCCGTCTCCCTCATTGCCTGGTACAGGTCGTTCCACCCGCGTACGATCCGCTCGTCGTTGACGGAGGAGATGCGTGGCGAACGGACGTACATGTCCATCGTCTCCATCACCTCGTAGTTCGTCGCCTTGATCAGGCGTTGGACCTGGGCGCGAACCTCCTCCTGGAGCTGCTGCTGCGAAGCCGGGGACTGCGCGCTGATGGACGCCGGGAGCAGCAGTGCCGCGGCGAGGAGCGGGCGAAGGAATCTCATGAATCTCCGAGGTGGATGAGCGGACGTGGTGTGGTGGGACGCTCGCGCGCCGGGGCCCCAGCATTGAGGGACGGGGAGCCGCGGTTTTCCCGGACGTCTTCCGCGCCGTCGCTCAGCGTGCGCCGCACGCGATTCCGTCCATCCACCGAAAGCCGGCGTCCCCGCACGTGGACAGCCCCCAGCCCGCGGAATCCCGGCGCCGCCCGCCAAGCAGATGCCCATCAACCGCTTACCGGATCATCCACACCCGGGCACGCGGAATGCTGCGACTCCTGTCCAGATCCGATTGCCTCCTCCCCTGCCCCACCGGACACGCATGCGATTCGCCCGCCTGCTTTTCTCGCTCGCCGCCGCCCTGCTCCTTGCCATCCCCGCCGCCGCGCAGACGGTGCGCGGCGTGGTGGTGGACGAGGCCCAGCGCCCCGTCTCGGGCATGCTCGTACGGCTCGTGACGCCCGGGGGGGCGGCGAGCGGCGGCGCGCTGACGGACGCGCAGGGCCGGTTCACGCTGACGGCGCCCGCGCCCGGGGCCTACACGGTGCGCGCGGAGCGGGTGGGATACAGCACGGCCGTGGCCCCGGTGGACGTGGCGGCGGGGCAGATGGCGGAGGTGCGGCTGACGACGGCCGTAAAGGCGTTCGTGCTGCCGGCCGTGGAGGTGACGGCTGCGGGGCGCTGCAAGGTGCGCCCGGAGGACGGCGACGCGGCGTACACGGCGTGGGACGAGGCCCGGAAGGCGCTGGAGGTGGCGGCGGTGCTGCAGGAGCAGCGGCGGGTGGAGTACACCGTCCGCACCTTTGGCAGCAGCATGGTCCTGGGCACCGGCCGCATGCGGCGCGAGGAGAGCGAGCCGCGGCGGGTGACCGGCAACCCGTTCCACACGCTGGCGCCGGCGGAGCTCGCGTCCGGCGGCTACGTGCGCGAGGAGGGCGACAGCCTGCTGTACTACGGGCCGGACGCGAGCGTCCTGCTCTCCGACGAGTTCCTGGACACGCACTGCCTGTACATCGACTTCGACCAGTCCCAGGGGCGGATGGTGGCGCTGGCGTTCGAGCCCGTGCGCCGGCGGCGGGTGGTGGACATCCGCGGCACGCTGCTGCTGGACAAGGCGACGGGCGAGCTTCGCGAGGTGGACTACCAGTACACCATGCAGGGGATGGAGCAGGAGCGCTCCCGGGCGGGCGGCACGGTGGAGTTCCGCAAGATGCCTTCCGGCGCGTGGGTCGTGTCGGAGTGGCGCATCCGCACCACGCGCGCGAATTTCCGCACCGACTACTCGCGCCGCGGCGATCCCACCGCCGCCGTGGGCGAGATCCGCGCGGCCGGCGGCGAGGTGACGGACGTCGTGCTGCTGGACCAGGCGCAGCCGTAGACGCGGGGGGCCCCGGGGGCCCTCCACCGGCCTCTCTTAGGCTCGTCCACCCCCTCCCGCAAACTGCGCGGGAGGGGGTGTATACGTCTACGGGGTTTCGTCGCGGCGCGAGGTGCTGGGATGAGCGGAGACTTCGACGGCCGCGTGGCACTCGGCCGTGACGGACAGTCCGCGCAGGCGGACTTCGTGTGGTCGTTGCGGCGAATTCATTCGCTTGGCTGGCTCGGCATCCGGTCTCCCGGATCGTGCCGACCAAGCGGGCACTCTGCGCGCGCGGAGAGGCCCCCCCCCCCCGCCCCGCTGCCCGCGCGATCTCCGGAGATCCGCCGGAACCGCCGCCACCTGCCCCATCACCGGGGCACCCGCTCCCGCAGGAACGCAAATGTCCACTG
>DATING010000778.1:0-1626 GCA_035474555.1 Longimicrobium sp.
TACAGCACGCCCTCGAAGTTCATGACGGCGGCCAGGTCGTTCGTGGACAAGGCGCCGGGGTACGGCATGGCGGGCGAGCAGGTGGACGGCAACGACATGCTGGCCGTGTACGCCGCCGCCCAGCGCGCCGTGGAGCGGGCCCGGTCCGGCGGCGGCGCATCGCTCATCGAGGTGATGACGTACCGCCGCAAGGGCCACGCGCAGCACGACGCGCAGACGTACGTGGACCCGGCCGAGATCGAGCACTGGGCGAGCACCAACGACCCCATCGACCGCTACGTAAAGGCGCTGCTGGACAACGGCTGGGCCACGGCCGAGGAGCTTACGGCCATCGGCGCCGACATCGAACGCGAGCTGGACGCGGCGGTGGCCGAGGCCGAGAAGAGCCCGCTGCCCGCGCCCGAGGAAGCGCTGACCGACGTGTATGGCGACGGCCCCGTGAACGCGCCGTGGACGCGCTACGAGCCCGCCGACCCCACCCGAGCCTGATCTGCCGAGACGATGGCGACCGTGATTGAGAAGCCGGAGCAGCTGCGGCTGACGGAGCAGGGAAAGCCCGTGACCCTGCTGGAGGCGATCCGCGAGGGCCTGTGGGAGGAGATGGAGCGCGACGAGCGCGTCTTCCTGATGGGCGAGGACATCGGCGTCTACGGCGGCGCCTTCAAGATGACGGACGGGTTCCTGGACCGCTTTGGCGGGATGCGGGTGATCGACACGCCCATCAGCGAGACCGGCTTCACGGGCGCGGCGGCGGGCGCGGCGCACATGGGGATGCGGCCGGTGGTGGAGATGCAGTTCATGGACTTCGTCTCCACGGCGTACGACATCATCACCAACTACATCGCCACCAGCCGCTACCGCGGATCCGGCGGCGTGCCGATGGTGATCCGCGGGCCCACGGGCGGCGGCGTGCGCGGCGGGCCGTTCCACTCGCAGAACCCCGAGATGGCGTTCTTTCACACGCCGGGGCTCAAGATCGTCTATCCGTCCACGGCGTACGACGCCAAGGGCTTGATGAAGGCGGCCATCCGTGACGACGACCCGGTGCTCTTCTTTGAGCACAAGTGGCTGTACCGCCGGCCGCAGCTGCGCGAGACGCTGCCGCAGGAGGACTACGTGGTTCCCCTGGGCAAGGCGCGCACGCACCGCGAGGGCACGGACCTGACCATCGTCACGTACGCGGCCATGGTGCACAAGAGCGCCGAGGCGGCCGAGGTGCTGCAAAAGGAAGACGGCCTGTCGGTGGAGATCATCGACCTGCGCACGCTGCTGCCGCTGGACGAGGACGCCATCGTGGAGTCGGTCAAGAAGACCAACCGCCTGCTGGTGGTGCACGAGGACACGCGCACCGGCGGCCTGGCGGGCGAGATCGCCATGCGGGTGAACGAGAAGGCCTTCGAGTGGCTGGACGCGCCGGTGCTGCGCGTGGCCGCCGCCGACGCCCCCATCCCCTACTCGCCGCCGCTCGAGGACTACTTCCTCCCGCAGACGGAAGACGTGGTGAAGGCCGCGCGGCACCTGGCGAACTACTGAACCGATAGGGGACAGGGGACAGGGTACGGGGGACAGCCCGCAACGGCGCCCCGTCTCGTCCCCGCTCGCAGGCCCGATGGCTGTAACCTGTCC
>DATING010000779.1:0-2534 GCA_035474555.1 Longimicrobium sp.
GTTGCTGTACAGGTGCTCGTCGCCGGGCGCAAAGTTCAGCTCCTTCTGGCGTGCGATGGCGGCCAGCGCCTCGTCCTCCGTCGTCACGTTGTCCAGGCGGGCACCGCCCATGGAGAGCAGGCCGATGTAGTCACGGATGCCGCTGGTGTGGTTCAGCAGGTGTCGGATGGTGATGGGCCGCTGGTACACCGGCATCTCCGGGATCCACCGGCGCACGTCGTCATCCAGCGAAAGCTTTCCCTCCTGCGCCAGGAGGATGATGCTGCTCGCCGTGATCTGCTTGGAGGTGGAGCCCAGGTCGAAGACGGTGCGCGGCGTGATGGGGACGCGGCGCTCCAGGTCCGCCAGGCCGTAGCCGCGTGCGTAGGTGATCTGCCCGTCGCGGTAGATGCCCACGGCGCACCCCGGCGTGGTGTCGCTGTCGAACGCGGCGAACAGCGCGTCCACTCGCGCCGTGCGTGCGTCGCGCGTGCCGATCACGTCCTGCGCGGACGCGAGCGTGGGGACGGCGGCGAGGGGGACGAGGAGGGCGGAGCGGAGCAGCGATTTGCGCATGGATCGATCGTGGGGAAGGGGAGAGGGCGAGCGGGGCTCCGGAACGTGGAGCGCGGATTCGGGCGCGGCAAGGGCGCGGCGCGGCCGGTCGCTTCGTGATCGTGCCACGCCGCGGACCGGCTTCTATCATCGGTTCCCGGCCCTACGGAGAAGCGCCTGCTGCGGGTTTGATCCGGTTTTGCACGGGATCCCATGCGCGGCAGGACGGATGTACGCGTTGACCGCCGGCCGGGCGTGCCGTAGACTGGCGTCGTCCGCATCATCCCTCCCTCTCCTGGCCTAAATCCCTCCCCATGCGCATCGCACGATCCCTCGCCGCCGCCGCCGCGTTGCTGGCGCTGTCGTCCACGCCCGCCGCGGGGCAGGGCCGCTGGCTCACCGCCTACGCGCCGACGGAAGATCCCGTCTTTTCGCAGATGCGGGCCTTGTTCAGCCAGCAGGACATGCTGGCGTCCATGACCGATCCGCTGAACGAGCACTTTCGCCTGCCCCGTGACGTCACGCTGGAGCTGGCCGAGTGTGGCCGCAGCGGGGCCTTTTACGACCCCAGCCGCCCGGCCGTGCAGCTTTGCTACGAGTTGCTGATGGACCTGGTGGAAGAGCTGGGCGGGGAGAACGGCGACGACGCGCTGTTCGTGGGCGCGTTCTCGTACGTGGTTCTACACCAGCTCGGGCACGCCGTGATCGACGTGATGGACCTGCCCGTGTCGGTGCCGCCGGAAGAAGCAGCGGACCAGTTCGCGTTCGTCATGGCGGGGATGGCGGCGGGCGTGCTCGACGACATGGTCCAGGGCACGCTGGCGCTGCACGAGCTGGGGCTGGATTGGGAGAACCCCGGCTCCGGCCAGGCGGCGCTCAGCGACACGCGTATGCGCACGCTGGCGTGCCTTGCCTATGGCAGCGACATGCGCGCGGGCGACGGGCTCGTGAAGTCGGGCGTCCTGACGCCCGTCCGGGCGCGCGGCTGCGAGGCCGAATTCGAAGCCGTGCAGGAAGCCTGGGTGGGCTTTCTCACCCCGCACCTTGTGGACGGCTGAAGGCGCGTCACGCACCCCGTCCCTGAACGTCGAGAGCCCCGGCGCGTCCTGCGCGCCGGGGCTCTCGCTGCTTGCCCGGAAGGCTCCTCACGCCAGGCTGTCCAGCACCGCGACGACGTCCGCGGCGCGCGGTTTGGGATCGTATCCACCCTCCGTCCGGCTGGACGCGCCGAGAGGCTGTCGGAAAGAGCTGTTCGGCGGTGCAGCGCAGCCGGCGGAGGTGGCGGGGAATGGACGCCGATATTAATCATTCGACATCCCCGGACGGCTCTTCACGGCACTACGCCTCCACGAACGATGACGAAGCGGCGCATTGGCTGGATGGCGGCGGCGTTCGCGCTGCTGGTGCAGGGGGCGTTCGTCGTGATGTACCAGTCCCTGATGCACGGCTGCTGCGGCGGCCTCAACCAGTTCCCGCAGCCGCCGATTGCGCTTCCCCACGTGTTCCGCATCGCCGAGGTAGCGGGGCAGCCGCTGGTGATGCTGGCGGGTGGACCTGACAAATTCGCGGAGTTTGTAAGGATCTCTGACCCCTCCAGCCCTTCCGCGGAGTGGATCAACGTGGTGTCATTCGCGTTGGTCAACGCGACCATCTGGTTCGGAGCTGTCTATCTCCTGCTGAACGGGGTCGTGCTCCTCTGCCGCATTCGCCTCGCCCCAAAACCGCCTGGCGACGGCACGTCGCGCCGCGGATTCCACGTATCCCCGGCGGACCAGGTGCGACCGGCAGCCGTCGCCGTCGGAGCATTGGTGCTGGTGGGCCTGGTGCTTGGCGGCGCGGCGTTGCACCGCCAGTGGTGGCTGTCCGAAGCGAAACGAGTGCTGCACGCCTCCGTTGTCGCCGCACGCACCGGCGGCGGGGATCCGCCCGGGGTGGAGCTCACGCTCTCGGGCACGCCCCGCGCCCTTGCACCATCCAGCTTCATGGGCAATTACGTGCGC
>DATING010000780.1:0-1992 GCA_035474555.1 Longimicrobium sp.
CGGCGAGCCCCGACCGCCCGATGGCATCCGCCAGGCTCAAGCCCCCGCCGAAGAGCAGCAGCACGTCCCACGGCAGCCGGCCCGCCGTCTCCCACGTCAGCACCGGGCCCCGCCCCTGCCCCGCCGGCAGCGCGAACAGCAGCACGGCGGCGCCCAGCGCGATCCCCGCGTCCGAGAGCCCCGGCAGCACGCCCTGCAGCGCCGGCCGCGCGATCCACAGCACGTCCGCGGCGACGAAGGTCAGGGCCACGATCCACTCCGGCCGCGTGACGGGGCCCAGGCCGGCGCGCTCGGCGCGCAGGAAGTCGCGGCTCCCGGCGATCCGCGCGCGTCCCAGCGGCAGGATCCACCGCGTGACGATCAGCCACGACAGCGGCAGCAGGACGAGGACGAGCGGAACGCCGACGCTCATCCACGAGACGAAATCCACCCGGATGCCGTAGGTCTTGTCCAGGAAGCCGGCCAGCAGCGCGTTGGGCGGCGTGCCGATGAGCGTTCCCAATCCCCCCACCGCCGCGGCGTAGACGATGCCCAGCAGGAGCGCGGGGGCGAAGTTGGGCTCGTCGCAGTCGCACCGCTCCACCACGTCGATCACGGACAGTCCGATGGGGAGCATCATCAGCACCGTGGCCGTGTTGTTGACCCACATGCTGATGAATGCCGTCGCCGCCATGGTCCCCAGCACCAGCCCCGCCGGCCGGTCGCTCATCCAGCGCATGATGGTGAGCGCGATGCGCCGGTGCAGGCCCCAGCGCTGCATGGCCAGGGCGAGCATGAAGCCGCCCATGAACAGGAAGACGGTGGGATCCGCATAGGGCGCGGCGGCCTGCGCGGGGGTGCCGGCGCCCAGCAGGGGAAAGAGGAGGATGGGAAGGAGCGACGTGGCGGCGAGCGGCAGGGCCTCCGTCATCCACCAGATTCCCATCCACACCCCCGCCGCGGCCACACGCCACCCCGCCGCCTCCAGCCCCGACGGCGCGGGGAGGGCCAGCATGGCCGCGAACACCAGCGGTCCCGCCACCAGCCCCATCCGCGCCACCCGTCCCGCCGCTCCGCCGCCGTCGCTCACGCCCACTCTCCCTCGTTCGGTGGATGGATTTCCACACTCCCAACCTACGTGCCCGGCAGGCCTCCGCCTGTCATCCACGCGCTGATGCGCAGCGGGGAATCCCTCGCCGAGGGGGTGCCGGCGCAGATTTGTCTACTATGTCCCCATAAACCCTCTTGTCCTGAAACGCATTGAGTCCTACTCTGTCTGCATGAAAGAAACTGACACGACGGAGAGCGCGCCGAAGGATCCGCTGATCGAGTCGATCCGCGCGCGGGTGGTCGCCTACATCGCGGGCGCGCCGGGGTACGAGGGGATGTCGCTGCGCGAGCTGTCGCGCCGCATCGGCATGTCCGCGTCGGGGCTCACCAAGTTCGCGGACGGCGCCATGCCGTACACGCCCACGCGGCGCAAGCTCCTGCGCTGGTACAAGGCGATCGCGCCCGCCACGCGCGAGGAGCAGAAGCGCGACGGCATGTCGCTGCTGCTGGCGGACATGGCGCCGGCCCAGCGCGCGGAGGCGGAGCGGCAGATCATGCAGATCCTCGCCGCGTACGAGGCGCCGGCCGGGGATGCGGCGCCGCGCCGCCCCCGCCGATCCAAGCGGGCGGGCGGCGGCGCGGCGGACTAGGGACGGTCGGCGGTTCCTCGTCCGCTACATGCCGGAGCGCTGGAAGCGCGCGACGACCTGGTTGCCCTGGTACAGCACGAGCTCGCCGCCTTGCTGCGAAGAGCGCGTGGTGGATTCCAGCGCCTGGAAGTACGCCGTTTCCTGGGCGTTCCCGGCCGGGTCCACGCACGCGCGCCGCGTGGAGACCAGCGGGCCGAACCGGAGCGTGGGGCCGTTCTGCGTGTAGGGGCCGTTGAACTGGTTGCAGCCGCCGTTGCCGCTGACGCGCGGCTCGGCCGCGTCGAACACCAGCGTGAGCGGCTCGGTGCCGGTG
>DATING010000781.1:0-3989 GCA_035474555.1 Longimicrobium sp.
GAAAGATCTCCGGCCACAGGAACGGGTCGTTCAGGTACGCGCGGGCAATGTCCCACAGCGTCTCGCCCGGCCGCACGACGTGGACGCGCTCCTGCGGGGGCGAGTCCTGGGCGGCCAGCGGCAGGGCCGCCAGCAGCGATAGTGCGGCAACGACGGATGCGGTTGTTCTCACGAGACCCCGAAGGCGTAGCGTGCGGGCGTGGGATTCACCGTGCGATGGGCGAGGGAAAGGGGCCGCCGGACGTTCCGGCGCAAGCGGCCCGTGCGCAGCCCAGAATAATGCCGCGCCCCCACCCGTCGCAAGCGAATCGGGGGAAATTGGATGATTGACCCTCCCTCCGCTGCCAGTCCCGTGCCCGGTGCGCCCTTTCCCCCATCCCCAGCAGCGGCGCCAAAATCCGCACCTCCGTCGCAGCCCCTCCCCGCTGATACGGGAGCAGGATGGGAAAACTTTGCCGGATGCGGAACATGCTTCCGCCCCGGCCGCCGTTGCTCGCGCCGTCCGGGGCGGGCTATCTTGCCGCCCCGCCGCCGCAGGCCTGCGCGGCGCGCGGCTCCCCATCGGACCCCGTGGATACGCTGATGAGAGATTCCAAGGATTACGCCGGCCTGGGCATGGGTACCCTGGCCGTTCACGCCGGGCAGTCGCCGGAGCCCGTGACGGGCGCCATCATGCCCCCGGTGTTCCAGACCAGCACCTACGTGCAGCCCGAGCTGGGCCGCCACCTGGGCTACGAGTACGCCCGCACGCACAACCCCACGCGCGAGGCGTACGAGCGCAACGTGGCCGCGCTGGAGAACGGCGCCCACGGCATCGCGTTCGCCTCGGGGCTGGCGGCCACGGACACCATGGTCAAGCTGCTCAGCGCGGGCGACCACGTGATCTGCGGCGAGGGCGTGTACGGCGGCACCTACCGGCTGTTCAGCCAGGTGATCGCGCGGATGGGCATCGAGTTCAGCTTCGTGGACAGCGGCGCCGATGCCATCCGCGCGGCGGTGAAGCCCAACACGCGGCTCATCCACATCGAGACGCCCACCAACCCCATGATGCGGCTGACGGACATCGCGGCCGCGGCGCAGGTGGCAAAGGAGGCGGGGGCCATGCTCAGCGTGGACAACACCTTCGCGTCCCCGTACAACCAGCGCCCGCTGGACCTGGGCGCCGACATCGTCCTGCACTCGGTGACCAAGTACGTCAACGGGCACAGCGACATGGTGGGCGGGATGATCATCGTCCGCAGTGACGAGATCCACGAGCGCCTCCGCTTCCTGCAGAACGCGGCGGGCGGCATCCCGGGCCCGTGGGACTGCTGGCTGGCGCTGCGCGGCACCAAGACGCTGCACCTGCGGATGAAGGCGCACAACGCCAACGGCCAGCAGATCGCGGAGTGGCTGGACGCGCAGCCCAAGATCGAGCAGGTCTACTACCCCGGCCTCCCCGCGCACCCGCAGCACGAGCTGGCCAAGCGGCAGATGCGGGGCTTCACGGGGATGATCTCCATCGAGCTGGGCTCGCTGGAGGCGGCGGCCCGGTTCGCCAACAGCACGCGGCTGTTCTCCCTGGCGGAGTCGCTGGGCGGCGTGGAGAGCCTGATCGGCCACCCGGCGATGATGACGCACGCGTCCATCCCCCGAGACCGCCGCTACGCCATGGGCCTCACGGACGGCCTCGTGCGCCTGTCCTGCGGCGTGGAGGACGTCGAGGACCTGATCGCCGACCTGGAGCAGGCGCTCGCGAACGTCTGATCGTCCGCGGCCGAACGAACCGCTCCGGGATTACGCTCCCGGAGCGGTTCTTCGTTCGGAACTGGATGGAATCCGGAAGTACGGCACCCAACCCGCCATTCCGAACGAGGGACGAGTGGGGAATCGACTTGCCCGCGGCAGGTGAACCGCCTCGCTCTCCAGTCCCGCCCCCTGCACCGCTCCATCCCTGCCGTTCGTCCTGCATCGCGTCCCTAGCCGGGTTCACACGGGCGCATCGCGACGGGGCTGCTGTTCATCGCGGTTCGGGGAGAGGTACATATGCTCGCCGAATCGCGCGGGGCTGCTGCCGACCACCTGATCGCGTCTTTTTTGCACTACACGTTCGATCGATGCCCGCAGCGCGACTCGTTGCCGGAGTTCTGGCCGCCGCCCCGGGCCGGCTTCTACTGCAATCAGGATGAGGCTGTGCTGCACGCGAGTTCCGCCCGCGAGAGAAGGTGACGTACTTTGCGGAACTGCGGATACGAACCTCATGGCCGCCGCCCCCACGTTACGCCGTGTCCCGTCGGAATCCGCCGCCGTGATCGGCGGAGGTTGATCGACCGTCGCGGCGGGCGTATCATCCCGCTTCATCAACCTGACCCGCGAAGAGGCTGGCCGTCCTTTGAAGATTCTCGTGGTGGGCAACGGCGGGCGCGAGCACGCGCTGCTGTGGAAGCTGCGGCGCGACGCGTCGGACGCGGAGCTCTTCGTCACCCGCGGCAACGGGGGGATGGAGGCGCTCGCCACGTCCATCCCGCTCGCCCCGGGCGAGATGCAGGCCCTGGCCGGCTGGGCGGAGCAGAACGACATCGACCTCACCGTCGTGGGCCCCGAGGCGCCGCTGGCGGAGGGGATCGTGGACCACTTCGCCAGCCACAAGCTCACCGTCTTTGGCCCCACGCGGGCCGCAGCGCAGATCGAGGCCTCCAAGGCGTTCGCCAAGGGCGTCATGCAGCGCCACGGCATCCCCACCGCCGAGTTCCTCGTCTTCGAGGAGCTCGCGCCCGCGCAGGCGTACGTCCGCGCGCTGGGAAAGCCGGTCGTCGTCAAGGCGTCCGGCCTGGCCGCGGGCAAGGGCGTCGTCGTCTGCGATGACACGGCCCAGGCCCTCGCCGCCCTGGAGGAGATGATGTCGGGCGCCGCGTTCGGCCCCGCCGGCACCAAGGTGGTGGTGGAAGAGCGGATGACGGGCGAGGAGCTTTCCGTCTTTGCCCTCACGGACGGCGAGAACGTGGTCGCCATGCTCCCCGCGCAGGACCACAAGCGCGTGGGCGAGGGCGAGACGGGACCCAACACGGGCGGGATGGGCGCCTACGCGCCGGTCGCCCTCGCCACGCCGGAGCTCATGGCCCGCGTGCAGGCGGAGATCCTGCGCCCCACCGTCGCCGCCATGGCCGCGGAAGGCCACCCGTTCCGCGGCCTGCTCTACGCCGGGCTGATGCTCACACCCGACGGGCCGAAGGTGGTGGAGTTCAACTGCCGCTTCGGCGATCCCGAGACGCAGGTGGTGCTCCCCCTCCTCCGCTCGTCGCTGCTGGAGCCCATACTGGCCATCGCCCGCGGCGAGAAGATCGCGGACCTGCGGCTGGAGTGGGACCCCGGCGCGGCCGTAACCACCGTGCTCGCCTCCGGCGGCTACCCCGGCGACTACCCGTCCGGCCTCCCCATCCGCATCCCCGCCGACGTGGACGCGGCGGGCGACGTGATGGTCTTCCACGCGGGGACCGCGCGGGGGGAGGATGGCACCCTGCGCACCGCCGGCGGCCGCGTGCTCGCCGTCACCGCCGTGGCGCCCACGGTGGCCGAGGCGGCGGTGCGCAGCCAGGCCGCCGCGGCGCGCATCGAGTTCGAGGGACGGCACTTTCGCCGCGACATCGGCTGGCGCGAGGCCGCGCGGACCGCGGGGGCCCATGCCTGAGCTTCCCGAGGTGGAGACCATCGTCCGCGACCTGGCGCGGCTCCTTCCGGGCGCGAAGATCCAGGGGGTGGAGGTCGCGCGCCCGGACCTGATCGAGGACGACACCCCCGCGGGCTTCACGAAGAAGATCAAGGGCAAGCGGATCCGCGGCGTCGTCCGCCGGGCCAAGAACATCGTGATGGACCTGGGCGGCGACCGCCTGCTGGTGAACCTGGGGATGACGGGCCGCCTGCTCGTGGCCCGCGCCGCCGACGAGGAGCCGACGCACCTGGGCGTGCGCATCACCCTGGACAAGGGGCGCGAGCTGCGCTATCACGATGTG
>DATING010000782.1:0-4047 GCA_035474555.1 Longimicrobium sp.
CTACGTCGTGCAGAACCGCTCGGCCCAGGCCCGCGACGCGACGCTGTTCCTGGCGCTGCGTCCGTTCCAGGTGAATCCGCCCTGGCAGTTCCTGAACGTGCTGGGCGGCGTGGCGCGGGTGCGCGAGCTGGACTTCGGCAACGGCGAGGTGCGGGTCAACGGCGCGCGGGTGCTGCGCCTGAGCACGCCGGCGGACGGCTTCGGCGCCGCGCCGTTCGACGCGGGCGACGTGGTGGAGTCCCTGCGCGAGGGGTGGATTCCGGACGCCGCATCCGTCGTGGATCCGCGCGGCTTCGCCTCCGGCGCGCTCGCGTACCGGCTGCGGATCCCCGCCGGCGCGTTGCGCGAGGTGACGGTGGAGATTCCCCTGCACCCAGGGACTGGTGCGCGGATGCGCGTCCGCAGCGAAGGGTCCCAGGCGCAAACGGAGCGGCTGCTGGCGGAATCCATCCGCGCGTGGGAGCGCGAGCTGAACCGCTTCACGCTGCGCCTGCCGGACGCGATGCACGGGGCGGAGATCGCGAACACGCTGCGCTCGCAGCTGGCGTACATCCTCATCAACCAGGACGGCCCATCCATCCAGCCGGGCTCGCGCAGCTACGATCGCTCGTGGATCCGCGACGGCTCGCTGACGAGCGCCGCGCTGTTGCGCCTGGGCCACGCCGACGAGGTGCGCCGCTTCGCCGAATGGTACGCGCCGCACCAGCGCCCCAACGGCTACGTGCCGTGCTGCGTGAGCCTGCGCGGCGCCGACCCCGTCCCCGAGCACGACAGCCACGGCCAGCTCATCTACCTGATCGCCGAGTACGGTCGGATGACGGGGGACACGGCGTGGGTGCGATCGATGTGGCCGCACGTGGAGCGCGCGGTCGCCTACATCGACACGCTACGCCACGAGCGGATGACGCCGGAGTACCGCACGCCGGAAAAGCGCGCGTACTACGGGCTGGTGCCGCAGTCAATCAGCCACGAGGGCTACTCGGCCAAGCCCATGCACTCGTACTGGGACGACTTCTTCGTCCTCAAGGGATTGGACGACGCCGTCTCCATCGCGGAGGTTCTCGGCCGCACGGCGGACCGCGCTCGGTTCGCCGCCATCCGGGACGAGTTCCGCGAGAACCTTGGCGCGTCGATCCGTGCGGCCATGGCCATGCACGGCGGCCTCGACTACATCCCCGGTTCCGTGGAGCTGGGCGACTTCGACGCAACCTCCACGACCGTGGGCGTGAACCCGATGGGCGGGCTGGGATGGCTGCCGCAGCGCGCGCTGGAGAACACATTCGAGCGTTACTACCGGACGAGCATCCGCGCCCGGCTGGACGGCGCGGAATGGGACGGCTACACGCCGTACGAGTGGCGCACGGTGGGCACGTTCGTCCGCCTGGGATGGAAGCAGCGCGCGCACGAGGCCATCGGCCTGTTCTTTGGCCACCAGCGGCCGCGGGCGTGGAACCACTGGGCGGAGGTCGTCTTCCGGGACGAAGCGTCGCCGCGGTTCATCGGCGACATGCCGCATACGTGGGTGGGCTCGGACTTCATCCGCAGCACGCTGGACCTGTTCGCCTACGAGCGGACGGCGGACGGCGCGCTGGTGATCGGCGCGGGGGTGCCGGAGGCGTGGGTGCAGGGCGAGGGGCTGGAGATGACGGGGCTGCGCACCTACTACGGCCCGCTGGACCTGCGGATGCGCGCCACGGGGAGCACGGTCCGCGTCCGCGTGGCCGGCGACGTGCGCGCGCCCGGCGGCCTGGTGATCCGCACGCCCCTGGACCGCCCCATCCGCCGCGCCACAGTAAACGGCCGCAGGATCACGGTGGATGCGGATGCGCGCGAGATCGTCGTCCGTGCAGCGCGCGCGGACGTGGTGCTGGAGCATTGATGAACGGCGGTTCACGAACCGGCGGGGATGTCCGTCGCTGCGCGACGGGGGCCTCTCCCCCGCCAGCCTTTTTGCTCGTTCCTCGCAACGGCTGGCGACCCCTCCCCCCAACTTCGGGGGAGGGGTGGGGGGGCGGGGGCGGCGTTCGGCGCGCTAGGCAGCCTGAGTGCGGGCACGAAGTTCTCCCCCTCTCCACGAGGAACGAGGGGGGAGGGGGCCGGGGGGAGGGGGCCGTCGGCGCGCGGCAGGATCTCCGCGTTCGTGCACGATCCGCAGTTCAACCTCCCCCAGGGGTTTTGGGGGAGGTGCGAGCCTTAGCGAGCGGTGGGGGCGCCTCGCGGGCCCTGCCATCAAGACCATGATGCCGTGACGTGACCACGGCATGCGTTCGACATCCGATCCACCCGCGGGAATGACACCGTCCGACGAGCGACCGACCGGTTCCGAATCCACCGCCGCCGTGCTGCGCCGCGGCGACTACACCGTCCTGCTCACCGCCGCGGGGGGCGGGGGCAGCACCTATCGCGGCTTTGCCCTGACCCGCTGGACCGCCGACCGCACGCGCGACGCGGACGGCTTCTTCGTCTACCTGCGCGACGCGGACACCGGCGCCGTCTGGTCCGCCGGCCACCAGCCCGTGCGGCGCGCGGCGGAGGCGTACGCGGCGCGTCTCGCCGGCGGACGCGCGGAGATCGTGCGCCGCGACGCGGGGATCGAGACGCGCCTGGAGGTCCGCCTGGCCGCCGAGGGCGACGCCGAGCTGCGCCGCATCACCCTGACGAATCTCGGTGACCAGCCGCGCCGCATCGAGGTGACCACCTGCGCGGAGCTGGTGCTCAACACGCCCGGCGGCGACGCGGCGCATCCCGCGTTCAGCAAGCTGTTCGTGCAGACGGGGTGGATGGCGGAGCGCGAATCCCTCGTGGCGTGGCGCCGCCTGCGCAGCCCCGACGACGAGCCGCTCTGGACCCTGCACCGCCTGCTCGCGGATGAGGATTCGCTCAAGTACGAGACCGATCGGTCGCGTTTCATCGGCCGGGGGCGGACGCTGGACGCGCCGGCGGCGATGGACGCGGGCGCGCGGCTCTCCGGCACCGTGGGCAACGTGCTGGATCCCGTGTTCAGCCTGCGCCGCGTCGTCACGGTGGAGGCCGGCCAATCCGCCACGCTGGTGGCAGTGCTCGGCGCCGGCCGCACGCGGGAGGACGTGGAGGCGATCGCCGACCGCTACGCCGGCCTGTCCGCGGCGGACGCGGCGTTCGAGGGCACGCTCCCGGCGGATGCGGGCGATGCAAAGGCGCTCGGCGTGCCGGAATCCTGGCTCGCCAACGCCGGCCGCCTCCCCGGGCCGGACGCAGCTCTCCCCCTCTCCCCGCGCAGTTTGCGGGGGGAGGGGGCCGGGGGGAGGGGGACGCTCGACCCGTCCGAGGCATTGCAGTTCTTCAACGGTTTTGGCGGGTTCTCGGCGGATGGGCGCGAGTACGTGATCCGCATTCCGGCGGGGGAGCACGGGCCCGTGCGGCCGCCGCTACCGTGGACCAACGTGATCGCCAATGAGCACACGGGATTTCTCGTCTCGGAGAGTGGCGCCGCGAGCACGTGGACGGCCAACAGCCGCGAAAACCGGCTGACGCCGTGGAGCAACGACCCCGTGAGCGATCCGCACGGCGAAGCGCTCTACCTGCGCGACGAGGAGGCCGGCATCGCCTGGTCCCCCACGCCGGGCCCGCGGCCGGGCGACGGCGCGTACGAGACGCGCCACGGCTTCGGCTACTCGCGCTTTCGCCACGCCAGCCGGTCGCTGGAGCAGGAGACGACGATGTTCGTCCCCCGGCACGATCCCGTGAAGATCGTGCGGCTGCGGCTGACGAACGCGGGCGACCGTCCGCGCCGCATCTCCGCGTTCAGCTATGCGCAGCTGGTGCTCGGCGGCCTGCCGCAGGAGACCGGCGCGCACGTCGAGACCCGCTACGACGCCGCGGCGGATGCCCTCCTCGCCACGAACGCGCATCGCGGCGAGTTCTCGCAGCGCGTCGCCTTCGCCGCGGCCGTGACCGCATCGGCGCGCGCTCGAATTCTCCCTTCCCCCACGCTGTTTGTGGGGGAAGGGCTGAGGGGCGCCGGCGGCGCGCACGACTCCTCTTCGACGAGCGGCGATTCCGTCTCCT
>DATING010000783.1:0-6102 GCA_035474555.1 Longimicrobium sp.
CGACCGAGCGCTCAAAGCTTCCCGCGTTCAGGTACACGGCCGCGGCCCACCGGGCGGTGGTGCTGTCGACGGCGCTGCGGATGAAGCGCGAGCCCGGCGCATGGAACTCCAAGCCGTAACCGCTCTGCCGGATTGTCACGCTGTCGGCGTACAGGGAGTGCTGGTCGCGGGTAGTGAGGGCCGCCCGGTCCACGTTCACGTACTCGATGCGGACGTTCGTCAGATAGCTGGGACCGGCCGGCGCGCCCGTAAGCTCGATACCAGCCCAGCCCTGCGCGGGATCGCGCCCCGTGAACACGATCTTCGCCGTGTCGCGGCCGCGGGCGTAGACCCGGCCCCCGTTCTGCGCGCGAAGCGTGGCGCCGGGCTCGAAGCAGACCACCGCGCCGGGGGCGATGGTCAGCCGTGCCGCGGAATCCACCGCGACGGTCCCCATCACGCGGTGCGGGCTGTTGGCCCGCGTCCACGTCTGGCTGGCGGTGATGGACCGCGCCGGGTGCGTCTGCCCGCCGGTGCCCGCGCAGGCCGGCGTGATGAGCATCCGCGGCCCGGCGGCGGCGGCGCGCCCACCCGGCGCCGTGGGCGCGTCGCAGGCCCCCAGCGCGCCCGCGGCCGCCAGGAGCACACCCGCCGCGATGCGGCGGAGGAAAGGACGAGTATCCGTTTGCATGGGATTGACTTCCCGATCAATGGTCATCGAAAGGCCGCGCCGCAAGCGTCGGCCGCGGATGCGTGGCGAAAGGGCGGAGGGCGGCGCGGGTGCCGTCCTCCGCCTGCACGCGGTCAGGGCACGTACGGCAGCGTGTACGGCGTGGTGCGCCAGGGCGAGACGACGAGCGGGCCCGCGGCTCCGTCTCCATCCACCCCGTTTGGACCGCCGGTGCTTCCCCACCAGTTGCCTGTCGCGCTGGCGCTGGAGCTCCAGTTGCGGATCCCGACGCCCAGGTTGTTGACCAGGTTGCAGTTGCGGACGGCGACGGAGTAGTGCATCACGATGCCGTCCCGCTCCCCGTCACGAATGTCGCACGAGGCAACCACCACGCCGGGGCCGGAGATCTCCACTCCGTGCCCGGCGGAGGCGCGGATGCGCGTGCTCTCCATGCGCGTGTTGCCGGCCAGCCCCACGGCGGGAAAATCCCGGTTCAGGGTCGTGTCCACGAGGGTACGCATGAGCCGGGAGTTGTAGGATAGCAGGTTCACGGCGAACCCCGTGTGCCGGAACACCGCGCTGTCCACGATCACCCGGTGGTTGCCGTACGCCGTCAACCCGCCGTGCCGGGGACCGGTGTGCTCCACGCGGGTGTTGGTCACGTAGCTCGTCAAGGGCACGTTGGAGGTGAAGAGAAGGCCTCTCCATCCCACGGCCGGGTTCTCCGCCGTGAGCAGCACCGGGCTCGTGGCGCTCCCCCGCGAGATCAGCCGCCCGCCGTTCTGGACCGCGAGCCCCGCGTAGCGCGCGAAGTAGATCCTCGCCCCGGGCTGCAGCACGACCGCCGCGAGCGAATCCGCTACGACGTAGCCGTCGATCCACAGCGGCAGCCGCGGCCCCACGGCGAGGGTGGAATGCAGCCAGCCGCCGTACACGATGGCCGTTTCGCGCGCATTCCCCAGCAGGCTGTCCTGCAGCGCGGGCGTGGAGTACAGCCGCACGAACGCGGAAAGGGAGAGCCTGGCGGGATACGACTGCCCGCCCACGACGCGAACCGCGCGGCTGTACCGGTTCAGCGGCACGGTCTCTACGGTCAGGCCAACGTCGGTGCTCCCCTCGATGCGGCCGCCCAGCAGCAGCACGTTGGGTCCCGTGACCTGCACCCCATCCCCCGCCGCGTGGCGCACCACCGAGCCCTCAAAGCTCCCCGCCGCCAGCAGCACCGCCACGCCATAGCGGTTGGTGGTGCTGTCCACGGCGCTGCGGATCAGGCGCGAGCCCGGCGCCGAGAACGAGACGCCCCGGCCGCTCTGCCGGATCACGGCGCTGTCCACGACGGCCGCGTGCTGGCCCGAGGTGGTGACCGCCACGTAATCCACGTTCACGTGCTCGATGCGGATGTTGGTCAGGTAGCTGGCGGCGGCGGGAGCGCCGGAAAGGCGGATGCCCCGCCATCCGCGGGCCGGATCGCGCCCAGTGAACACGATCTTCGCCGTATCGCGGCCGCGGGCCATCACCCGCCCGCCGTTCTGCGCCACGAGCCCGACATAGGGCTCGAAGCAGACCGCGGCGCCGGGGGCAATGGTGAGCTTTCCGCCCGCGTCCACGTAGGTCCAGCCCATCACCCGGTGCGGGCTGTTCGCCCGCGTCCAGATCTGCGCGGTCCGGATGGTGTCGCCGGTGTGCGTCTGCCCGCCGGTGCCCGCGCAGGCGGGGGTAATGAGCATCGACGGCGCGGTCGCCACGGCGGATCCGCCCGGGTCCGTGGGCGCGTCGCAGGCGCCCAGCACGGCCGCGCCCGCCAGCCAGGCGCCCACGCGCCGAAATCGCACGATCATCCCGTTTCGCATCAAGTTTCTCCCTGGACGTGGCCGTGAAGGAGCACACCCTGGCGAACGCCGGGATGGGCCAGAAAGACTCGCCATCGAGTGGAGTGGAGCCGGCGGGATTGCCACGCCGGCAGGAGAGAACGAAGTGCCTCTCAATTATTGTCGCAACCGAATCGAATCCATGCGTGCGGGACAGCGATGTGTAGTGAAAGCGACGTGGCCGCGGCTCATCAGGAGAACGTCCCAGCAGCCCCTATCCGGACAAACCAGGTCGGGGGTGGAAATCCCCGAATCCACGTGAACCGGCGCGGTGCCGGGCCTCGCGCAGAGCGCCCGGCGCAGACCCGGAGGAAAGCACGTGGAAGAGCGCCCGGCTTCTTGCGCGGTCCACTCCACCCGCACGAGGGTCACAGGATAAGCGCCGCTCGCGCGACCCGCAATGGAATTGTCGCAAAGCATGCGATATCCCCCGTGTGCGATCACAGGGATGCCGCCCGCCGGGAGCGAGGGCCGCACGCAGAAGCGGAAGACGGCGGTATGCCGTCCTCCGCTCCGGTCCCGGATCGCCGCGCGTGCACGGCGATCCGGGGCGGCGCTCAGGGCAGGTACGGCAGCACGAACGGCGTGGTGCGCCAGGGGCTCACGGTCAGCTGACCCTGGGCCCCGTCACCGCCCGTGACGTTGGGGCCGCCCGGGCTTCCCCACCAGTTGCCCGTCACGTTGGCGGTCGGGCTGCTGGTCGAGGTCAGGATCCCCAGGCCGGCGTTGTTCACCAGGTTGCAGTTGTGGACCGGGGTGCCGGCCAGGATCAGGATTCCGTGGCTCTCGCCGTCGCGGATCTCGCACGAGACCACCTGTACCGTGGAATCCCGGATGATCAGCCCGGGCCCGGCCGCGGTGTGGATGCGCGTGCTCTCCAGGCGGGCGTTGGACCCGAGCCGCACCGCGGCGACCTCGCGGGTGAGCGTGGTGTCCACGCGGGAACGCATCAGCCGCGAATTGGGGCTCAACAGCACCACGGCGCTCCCCGACATCCGGATGACCGAGCTGTCTACCAGCACGCGGTGATTGTCGGCCGCGTACACCGCCGTGCCATCCACCCGCACGTGCTCGATGCGGGTGTTCGTCAGGTAGCTGGTGCTCGGAACCAGCCCCAGGAACTCCAGGCCGTCCCAGCCCCGGGCGGGAATCGTGGCGGTAAGCAGCACCGGGCTGGCCGCCGTGCCCCGGGACCACAGCCGGCCCCCGTTGGTGAGCCGCAGCCCGCCGTTGGGCCCGAACCGGATGCTGGCGCCGGGCTGCGCCACGATGCTCGCGGCCGAATCGACGAACACCGCCTGCTCGATCTGCACGGGCACCCGCGGCCCCACCGTGAGCGAGGCCCGCCGCAGCATGCCGCCGTTCACCAGCACCGTATCTCGCGCGTTCCCGAGCAGGCTGTCCTGCAGGGCCGGCGTGCCGTACAGGCGGGCGAGCACCGACACCGGCACCTGCAGGGGCCTGTCGCGGCCGCCCACGATGCGGAGGGGCCGGGCGTAGGCACCCAGCGGGGCATCGCTGGTGTACCACAGCCCGATGCTCTCACTCCCCTCGATGCGCCCGCCCAGCAGCAGCACTCCCCCGCCGCTCACCTGCAGCCCGACGCCCGCGGCGCCGCGGATGACCGTCTCCTCGAAGCGGGTGCGGTCGCCCAGCTCGACCGCCGCGTACGCGTAGTCGGTGGTCGTGTCCACGCGGCTGCGGCTGAGCCTGGACCCGGGCGCGGTGAGCCATGCCGCCCGCCCGGACTGCCGGATGACCGCGCTGTCCACGTAGACCGGGTGGGCCTCCTGCGAGCTTACCGCCGTGCTCCAGTAGTGCAGGTGCTCGATCCGCACGTTGGTCAGGTAGCTGGGCGCGGCCGGCGCCCCCTGGAAGTGCAGTCCGCGCCATCCGCGTGCCAGGTCCTGCGCGGTGAACACGATGCGGGCCGTGTCCAGCCCGCGGGCAATCACCCGGCCGCCCCGCAGCGACAGGCTGGCTTCCGGGCCAAAGCAGACGACCGCGCCCGGCGCGATGGTGATCCGCCCGGTCGCCGTGACGATGAGGTCGAGCGAAACGCGGTGGGGGCTGTTGGCCCGCGTCCAGGTCTCCGGGGCAGAGATCATCTCCACCGTGTGCGTCTGTCCCGCCGTCCCGGCGCAAGCGGGGCTGATCAGCAGGGACGGATCGTCCGCCGCGGCGGCCAGTGCACGCTCCGTCGCTGTGGGCGTGTCGCACGCCCCCAGCACGCCGGCGGCCGACAGCAGCACCGCGGCGAGGCGAAGGCGCGGGTTTCTGCGCGTTTGCATCCTGTGTCTTCCTGTGTAATGGCGTCGGGGACCGCACCGGGACGGGCGGACGGGTGGCCGGCCGGCGGCGGGGGATAGGGCGATGAGGCGGATGCACGGCGGGCCTGCGCGGCGCCGTGCGTCCAGCCCGTGGTTTCGGGCGATTTCGATCGATCGGGATCCCGTGCGCGGCGGGGCGGACGGGCGGGGCCGGAGGCGGCGGAAACGCGGCGTGCAGGGGAGCCATCCACTGACGACGCGCCACGATACGTTCGATGGGGAGCATCCGCAAGACCGGACGTTTCCGGGCGGATCCGGCCCCGGAGACAGAAATTCCGCGAAACGATCGTTGACCTTTTGAGGGGCGCGCACGCACGCTCGCCCGTCACCGGACCACGAATCGATTGCGACCATGCGGATAAATCCCATCCCACAGATCACGGACCCGGGCGCGCGGCATCCGTCGCCCCTCCCCCAATCCCATCGAATTGCCCGTCCGCTTCCCCTCCGTCACGCGGCGCTCCTCCTTCCCCTGGCGCTGGCCGCCTGCGAGGACGCGACCGGCGGCGGTGCGCGGGCCACGCAGACGTGCGCCGCGCCCATCCGCCTGGCCGTGGGCGAGAGCGCGGACCTGGCGGCGGACGCGGACGGCGAGGTGCGATGCCGCATCCAGTCCAGCGGCGACGCGGAGTACGTCGTGTCGTTCGTGGACACGCGCGCCACGGAAAAGAGCCGCACGCAGAACGAGGGCTACGGCGACGCCTTCGAGCCGTACACGGTGACCGCGGCGCTGGCGGAGGACGTGGCGCTCGCACCGGCCCCGCAGGCGCTGGCAAGCCTGGCCGCGCGGGCGCCGGACTTCGCGGTGCAGCACGCGGAGCCGCCGCCCACCCATGGCGTGGTCCGCGCGACGCCGTGGACGGTGGGCGAGCGCCTTCCCCTGTACGACGGCCTGGCGCAGGCCCCGCGGACGGCGCGGGTGCTGCGCGTGTACGACGCGCGCTACGTCTTTGCCTGGTTCGAGGGCGACAACGAGGCGCTGCTCCCCCGATTCCTGGCGCAGCTGGACTCGGTGTGGCCGTCCGTCCGCGACCACGCGCTCCCCTTGCTGCGCGCGGCGTACTCCGACCAGGACCCGGTGACGAGCCCCGGATCGGGCCAGTACCTGGTGGTGCTGCGCGGGGCGGGCGGGGGCACGGCCCTGGGGTGGACCCGCGCGGCGCAGGAGTTCGACGTGCCGCGCTTCTGGACGGAGCTCAAGGTGCTGGAGCAGGCCTCGCACGTGCGGCTGGGAGAGCTGGTGGCGCACGAGCTG
>DATING010000784.1:0-1511 GCA_035474555.1 Longimicrobium sp.
CGAGAGCGTCACGAGTCCTCGCGCGATCAGCGGCCGCGTCACGCGGCCGTCGAGCTCCTCGGCGGGCACGTGGCCGAGCCGAAGGATCTCCCGGAGGAGGTCTTCCTGCCGCGAGTTCAACCTGGACTTGATGGGCTCCACCCCGAGCTTTCGCTGGACCTGGCGCCGCCCCGCGCGGGTGGCGACTACCCGCGAATCGGCAACCTCGGCCAGCCCGGCCACGAGCAGGGGACGGAGCACCCGCCCGTCGACTTCTTCAACCGGAATTTCTCCCCGCCGCACGATGTCGGCGAGGAGGTCCTGCTGGCGAGACTTCAACTTCCGCATCGAGGAGCAACGCTTAAGGATTCGGCCGACCGTCCGATGGCTTCCGTGACACTATCGCGCGGCTCCTCTCCCGCGCCACCCTCACGTCGTGAGCGATCGCGCGCGGGGAAGCGGGTGGTCGGGATCCGCCATCCCCGGCCACTGCCCGACAACGCGCCCGCGCCCGAGCACCTGGCCTTCTGAAGCGTTCGGGCCGCACGGAGCCAAACCACACGGACCACCCCAACGAAAGGCTCGCGGCTACACGCGAGCCTTTTCCTGTTTCCGCACGTCCCCACCCTGCCCCCGGCGCGCCACCCGCCACAATCCGCTGCGCGCGTGGGGGAACTGCGCCCGATCTCTCGGGAAGCCCACAGCACCTTCGGTTCACCGTACAAAACGTATAAGACCGCGCCCGGACTCCACGGCGCGATATGGCCCTCACAATCATTTCCCTGCGTGGACACAGCCGAACCGCTGCCTCTTCGCACGTGACGCCTCGGCGCCGCTCCCGGCGGGCACCCTTACGCCAGCGCGCCAGGCCGGACATGGGCCCCCGCCCCGGGCGTTCAGGCCCGTCGGACCCCCCAGGGAGAAAAGCGGTGGGAGGGTCTCCCACGGTCGGGCACAGCGCCCGCCCCCGCCCTGCACCGGCCTCTCCCCTTGATCGCGATCGCCGACAGCGCCGTCCCGGGCGGCATTCGTCCACCGGGGCCGCGCGCGCGGCGGCAGGCGGCGCCCGACGAGCCGCGGCCGCCGGGCCGCCGTTTTGGACACGTATCCGGCTGGATGGACCGGATCGTGGGTCCGTACGACAAGCTCGGGGTCCGGCGCACCCTGCTTCTCTGCGACCTGTTCTGCGGGGCTGGCGGGTTCACGACGGGCGCGATGCGCGCCCTTCGGGAGCTCGGCCTGGAAGCGGTCATGGCGGCGGTGAACCACTGGCCCGTCGCGATCGCTACCCACCACCTCAACCACCCGCACGTCCGGCACTACATCGAGGACGTCAAGGCAGCCAACCCCGTGGACATCGTCCCGGAGCGGTACCTCGACGTTCTTCTTTGCAGCCCCAGCTGCGTCTTCTTCTCGCGTGCCCGCGGCGGTCGCCCGAACAGCGACCAGAAGCGGATGGACCCGGAAGCGATCATTCGCTGGATCGACGCGATCGACGTCCGGGTCCTGATCTGCGAGAACGTGCCCGAGTT
>DATING010000785.1:0-16286 GCA_035474555.1 Longimicrobium sp.
GGGAACTTCACCAGGCCGATGGATGCCACCCGGCCCGTCGCCACGGGCTGTGCCGCCGTGGATGCCGTCTCGTCGACCGTGATGGAGCAGGTCCCGGGCGCCGCGTTCACCCCGATGCCGGCGAAGATGAAGAGCAGCCCCTCGCCCGCCACGGCGACGGAGTCATCCCATGGCGTGAGCGTGATCTCGCCGTTCACCGGGCTGGCCTGCCACCCGTCCGGCACCTCCATCTCCAGCCCCGTGGGGTCGCCCGTCAGGTCCCTGGCGTTGGTGCCCACCGGCAGCGTAACCACGATCCCCTGCACCGTGACGGCCTGGTGGCCCGGGTTGGAGACGATCAGCGTGAGCGTGGCCGTCGCGCCGGCCTGCAGCGGGTCGGGGCTCGTGAGCAGCGCGTACGAAAGCAGCGTCATTCCGTCACCTCCACGTAGGCCCGGCGCTCCAGGACGAGCCCGCCGGGAAGGGTCACGACCAGGGTAAAGGCGACGCCCGGCGCGGCGTCCAGGTCGTCGACGGTCAGGGAGCCGGCGGGGGGCACCGCCTGCCGCACGGGGCCCGCGCCGGCATCCCAGCGCAGCTCGTAGTCCGCCGGCGCGCCGCTCCACATCAGCGTCGCCGCGCCCCCGGCATCCACCCGCGCCGGCGTAACGACGAGCGGGGTGACGGAGAACCCCGACGGGAACTTGGCCAGCGGGAGCGCCGTCCCATCCACCCGGACCACGCAGGTGCCGGGGACGTCGTTCACGGCGATCCCCGCGAAGGTGAACACCGGCGGACCCGCGTCCGCCGTGTCCGCGGGCGCCGTGAAGGTGAAGACGCCGCCGTCCGCGGCCACCTGCCACCCCGCCGGCGCCGTGGCGGCGATGCCCGCCGGGTCCGCCGTGAGCGCGTCCGCGCCGGCGCCGACCGGCAGCGCCACGACGACGGTCGATCCGGACGCGGTGCCCACGAGCGTGAGCACGGCCCCGGGCGTGCCGGCCTGCAGGGGGTCGGGCGCGCACTGCAGCATCCACGAACCCGCGGACGCGTCCTCCGGCGACGCGCCGTTCAGCGCCTCCGCCAGCGCGGCCGGCTCGTGAAAGGCGACCGACACCACGCCGTCCAGGCCCCCGGCCCCGCCCGGGGCGCGGTATCCGCCCATCCCTTCGCCCCCGCCGCCGCCCCCGCCCCCGCGGCCGGCGGTGATCGCCTGCACCAGGTACTGTGCGGGCGGAAGCGTCTCGTCGAAGGCCACGTCGACGGTCGCATTCCCCCCGCGGCCGCCGTTCGCGCCCCGCCCGCCCGAGCCCTGCGCCTCTTCCCCGCCATCGGCCCGGCCCCCGTTGCCACCGCGGCCGCCGTCCCCGCCCGTCAGGCGGATGGGGAGCACGCGCACCGGGCGCGAGCTGGGGTCCAGCGGCGGGATGCGGCCCGTGAGAGACGCGTCCCCGCCGTCCCGGCCCGCGGTGCCGTCCTGTCCGTTGGGCCAACCCTTCGCCCCCTTGGCGCCGTCATCGCCCCTGCGCCCCACCTGCACGTAGCCCTCGGCCGTGGCGACGATGGCGGGGTCGATGGACACCGTCCGCTGCTGCTGCGCGCTCCACCGGGGCTGGCTGCCGCGCGCCGTGAGGGTGAACGGTCCCGCGCCCGGCGCCACGGCGACGTAGCGCACGCCGCTCGCGGGGACGGTCTGGTTCCCGGGGTCCAGCGTGACGGAGGCGGCGTTGCTGGTGCGCCAGCTCAGCCGGGTGAGGCCGTTGGGGCCCACGGTGCTGGGCGATGCCTCGAAGGCGTCGATGGTGACCGCCGCCACGTCCACGTGCACCTGGCGCTGAAGGAGCAGCGGCAGGTCCTGTCCCGGCACGCTCACCGAGACGCGCAGGGTAAAGGTCACGCCGGCCGGGCGCAGCAGGTTCGCGGCCACGTAGGGCCCGGCGCTGCCCACGCGTGCGTCCACCGGCGCCGAGCCGGGATCGTAGTACAGGGCGTAGTCCGCGGGCGAGCCGCTCCACATCAGCGTGGCCGATCCGCCCGGCTCCACGCGCAGGGGGGTGGCGGTGAGCCCGCCCAGGGAGAACTGCGGCGGGAACTTGTCCAGCGCCAGGACCGCCGTGCGCGGCTGCGGCGCCGGCTGCGCGGGCGACGAGGCCGTCTCGTCGATGGTCACGGCCACCGTCCCGGGCTCCGCGTTCAGCTGGATGCGGGCAAAGACGAAGGAAAGCCCGCCCCCCGCCACCTGCGCGGCCCCGGGCGTCTCGGGCCGGAGCGTCAGCGCGCCGCCGCTCTGCGACGCGTTCCACCCCACGGGGACCTGCGACTGGATGCCGGACGCGTCGGGGGTGAGGGCCTTGGCGTTGGTGCCCACCGGCAGCGTAACGGTGATGCCGGCGACGGTGACCACCTGCCGCCCCGAGTTGGAAACGATCAGCGTGAGCGTGGCCATGCCGCCGGCCTGCAGCGGATCGGGAGCGGCGAGAAACGAGTAGGCGAGCAGGGTCATCGTCACAGTCCGTCGAGGGTCGTCGGTCCCCACGCGCGGCCGTCGCGCGTGGGGGAGATTGGAAGCAAGGCGGGCGTCCGCGCGGAGCGGGATGCCCCGGACGGACGCGGCCGGCGGACGTCGTGGCTACAGGTCCTGGAAGGTGACGCTCACGGTGCCCGCGGTACCCGGCGCGGCCTGGGAACCGGACCCCATTCCGTACCCGAGCCCCCCCTGGCCGCCTGGCCCGCCGACGGCGCTCACCGTGTACTGCGTGGGGGGGCCGTCGGGGTCGAAGCGCACGTCGATCACGGCATCACCGCCGTTGCCGCCCACCCCGCCCACGGGGATCGGGGTGTTCGGAGAGACCACGTAGTTCATGTTCATGCTGTCTCCGCCCACGCCTCCCTGGCCCCCGATCACCACGATCCGGACGACCCGGCTACGGTCGTCACCCGGGCGTGGCAGGGTGCAGGAAAGGATGCCGGGCAGGCCGTTGCCGCCGGGACCGCCGTTGCCGAGGGAGGCCCCGCCCCCCTGGTATGTGCCCCAGGGCGCGCCGGGTTGGCCCTCCATCCCGAATGCGCCCTCCTGGGGCAGCGTCCAGACGATGGTGGGATCCACGGTCACCGTGCACTGCGCCTCCGCCGTATTACCCGCCGCATCCTGCGCCGTGAGGGTAAAGACGCCCGTCTGCGGCAGGACCACGTAGCTCACCCCGCTGGTGGCGACGGGACCGCCGGGATCCAGGGTGCACGATACGGCATTGTTCGCCGTCCACTGCAGGCGCGACAACCCGTCCACCCCCACCGTCGGCGGCTGCGCCGTGAACTGGATGGAGAGCGTTTCCACCGCGACGCTGGCCTGCCGCTGCACCATCAGCGGCGTGTCCAGCCCGGGAACCGGCACCTGCACGATGAGCGTGAAGGTCACCTGCCCCGCGCGCGTCAGGTCCGGCGCCGTGTACGGACCCGTATTGGCCACGGTCACCGACACGGGCTCCCCCTCGTCCGCGGGCTGGTACTGCAGCGTGTACGTGGCCTGCGTGCTCGTCCCCGTCCACATCAGCGTCGTGGAGCCGCCGCTCTTCACCGACAGCGGGTCCGCCTGCAGGTCGCCCACCTGGAACTGCGTAGGGAACTTGGGGACGGGGAGGGCGGCCGTGCGGCCCTGCGGCGTCTGGCCAACCGACGACGCGGTTTCGAGGATCGTGACCGTGCAGAGGCCGACCTGCGCGTTCACGCCGATGGACGCGAAGACGAAGGTCAGCCCGTCGGGCCCGATCTCCGCCGTTCCCGTGGGCGTCAGCGTGATGGTGCCGGCCGTGTTCGTGGCCTGCCAGCCGGCCGGCAGCCCGGTTTGCACCCCCGTGGCATCGGCCGTCAGGTCCTTGGCGTTGGTGCCCACGGGCAGGGTGACGACCAGGCGGGTCACCGTCACCATCCGGCCGACGGGGTTGGACACCACCAGGGTGAGGACCGCGTTCGCCGCCGAGGCCTGCAGCGGGTCGGGGCTCGTGAACATCACGTACGACAGCAGCGTGTCGGTCGAGGGCGACTGCTGGATGGGGTAGCCGCTCATGGTGTGCCTTGCATGAAGGATGGAGAGGGAGGATAGGACGCGGCCCCCGTCAGTCTGCGTCGCGGAACTGGATCGGCCCCACGGTGCCAGGATCGCTCGGTAAGTTCAGCATTCCGTTGCTGCCCTCGCCGTTTACGCCCGGGGCACCGCCGGTCACGGTGACGATGTACTGCGCAGGTGGCCCGGCGCTGGCGCTGAAGCGCACGTCGATGCTGGCATTCCCACCGTTGCCGCCCTGCCCCCATTGGCCCCGGTTCGCATCCCCGCAGGGCGGCCCGCCTGAGCCCCCAGCGCCTCCGGTACCTCCCGTCACGGTGATCGGGAGAACGCTGCCACCGGAACCGACGGGGGGAAGGGTGGCGCGAAGCAGCGCGTCGCCGCCGGGAGAGCCGGGACTGCCGGGGCTGCCGTCTCCGAAGGGAGTGGACGCAAAGGGATCCGGGGTTCCGGCGGCGCCGTCCGCCCCCGCCGCGCCCGTCGCACCCGTGAGGACGTACCCCACCGCGTTCGGGGTCGGGACGATGGTCGGGTCCACGGCCACGGTGCGCTGCTCCTCGAGCTGTTTGCCGTTCGCGTCCGTCGCCGTGAGGGTGAAGCTCGTCTGCTGCGTCAGGATGAAGTACAGCGACCCGGCGAGATCGACCGCCCCGTTCGCACCGGGGGTGGACGGCGTGGCGGCGAGGACGCACGACGCGGCATTGCTCGTCTGCCATGCAAGCCGGACCAGGCCGTTCACCCCCACGCTGGGCGGCTCGGCCTGCACCGTGAGCGAGAGCGTCTCCACGGTGACGCTGACCTGCCGCTCCACGGTCAGCGGCGTGTCCAGCCCGGGCACCGGCACCTGGACGAGCAGCGTGAACGTCACCTGCCCGGTACGGGTGAGGTTGGATGCGGTGTACGGGCCCGTGTTGCCCACCGCCTGCGACACGGGCGTTCCCTCGTCCGCGGGCTGGTACTGGAGCGTGTACGTGGCCGGCGTCCCCGTCCACATCAGCGTCGTCGAGCCGCCGCCGGGCACGTCCAGCGGCTGCGCCTGCAGATCGCCGACCTGGAACTGCGTGGGGAACTTCGGCAGGCCGATGGAGGCGGTGCGGTCCCCCGCCGGGTGCGACGGAGACGACGCGGTCTCGTCGAGGGTGACCGTGCAGAGGCCGACCTGCGCGTTCACGTCCACGGACGCAAAGACGAAGGTCAGGCCGTCGGGCCCGATCTCCCCCGACCCCGTGGGCGTCAGCGTGATGATGCCGGCCGCGTTCGAGGCCTGCCACCCGGCGGCCGGCTGCGTCTGCACCCCCGCCGCGTCGGCGGTGAGGTCCTTCGCGTTCGTGCCCACCGGCAGGGTGACCACCAGGCTCGTCACCGTCACCATCTGGCTGCGGGGGTTGGACACCACCAGCGTGAGGATCGCGTTCCTCGCTGACGCCTGCAGCGGGTCGGGGCTCGTGAACATCACGTACGACAGCAGGGTGTCGGACGAAGCATTCGCGCGGATGGCGTAGCCGCTCATGGAGTGCCTTTCACGAAGGATGGAGGGAGCACGTAGCGGGACACGGTCAATCCGCGTCCCGGAACCGGATGGGTCCCACGGCGCCCCGGTTGCCCGGGGGGGCAAATGTCGCTCGCTGCTCCCCCCCTCTGCCTCCCGCGCCCGGGTCGCCGCCGGCCACGGTCACGATGTACTGCGCGGGGGGCCCGGCGCTGTCGCTGAAGCACACGTCCAGTTCGGCGGTTCCACCGTCGCCGCCCTGCCCCCCTTGCCCATGAACCCTCATGATCGACTGCCAGTACCCGTCGAACCGTCCGCCATGCCCGCCCGGCCCGCCGGGGCCGCCCTTCACGGTAAGGGGAATGACGCGCGCCCGGTCGTCCCCGACGGGAGGAAGGGTGGCGCGGAGCAGGCCCGGACCGCCGGGGCCACCGGCCCCTCCCTCGGTCTCGGGACTGGGCTGGTACGGGAGAGAGAACCGTGGTCCCGGTGCTCCCGGTGTTCCCGGCGCTCCCGGCGCTCCCGTGACGACGTGCCCGGCGACGTTCGCGACGATGGCCGGGTCCACGGCAACGGTGCGCTGCTGCTGGACCTTTTTCTTGTTTGCATCCAGCACCGTGAGGGTGAACGTCGTCGTCTGCGCCAGGACGAAGTAGCGCGACCCGTCCAGCTCCACCTTCCCGCCCTGGTTGCTGGCGGTGGACGGCGCGACGGCAAGGGAGCACGACGCGGCATTGTTCGTCCGCCAGGCCAGGCGAACCAGGCCGTTCACGCCCACGCTGGGCGGTTCCACATCCATCCAGAGCGAGGCCGTTTCCACGGCCACGCCCACCTGGCGCTCCACGGTCAGCGGCTGGTCCATGCCCGGCACCGGCACCTGCACCAGGAGCGTGAACGTCACTTGGCCGCTGCGGGTGAGGTTCGCCGCGCGGTACGGCCCCGTGCTCCCCACCGTCTCCACGACGGGCGGCCCCCCGTCCGCGGGCTGGTACTGGAGGGTGTACGTGGCGGGCGGGCCGCTGCCGCGCCACATCAACGTCGTGGCGCCGCCGCTGGGCACGTCCAGCGGGTTCGCCTGCAGCTCGCTGACCTGGAACTGCGCGGGGAACTTGGGCAGGCCGATGGAGGCGGTGCGGTCCCCCGCCGGCGACGGCGACGACGCGGTCTCGGCGATCGTCACCGTGCACAGGCCCACCTGCGCGTTCACGTCCACGGACGCGAAGGTGAAGGCCAGCCCCTCGGCGCCCACCTTACCCGCCGCCCCCGACGGCGTGAGCGTGATTGAGCCGGCCGCGTTGGAGGCCTGCCAGCCGTCCGGCACCCCGATCTGCACGCCCGTGGCATCGGCAGTGAGGTTCTTGGCGTTCGTGCCCACGGGCAGGGTCACCACCAGGCGCGCCACCGTCACCACCTGGTTGCCGGGGTTGGACACCACCAGGGTGAGGATGGCGTTCTTCGCCGACGCCTGCAGCGGGTTGGGGCTCGTGTACATCTCGTACGACAGCAGCGTATCTGATGAAGCGTTTGCGCGGAGTGCGGACGGCGGCATGAAAAGGCCTTTCGGATCGAAAACGGGGCGGGAGCGGGGCGGCGCCGGAACGTCCCCGGCGCGCGGCTGTGCGCGCCGGGGACCGTGCCGGTCAGGACTGCGTGCCCGTCAGGACGACGGCTTGCGCGGCGTGAACTTGAGCCAGCCATCCAGCAGGTGCGGCGGCTGGTCCGCCAGGCGCGGCTTGGTGTCCGCGGCCAGGATGGGGCTGGTCACCCAGTCCGCCGCGCCCGTGCCCGTGTGGCGGATCCACGCCCAGTCGCCGTTCTGCTCCGCGGGGAACGGGAGGCGGATGGACATCGGGTCCGTGAGCACCGGCCCGCTGCGGAAGGTGACGATCATCTGCTCCAGCGCCCTGGTGTAGAACTGCGGGGGCAGCTGCAGCCGCGCCGTGGGGAGGATGCCGGTCGTCGCGTGCACCGTGCCGTGCGGGTCCACCAGCAGGCTGAGGTTCTGCGTGGCGTAGTCCGGGTAGTTGAAGGGGAGGGCCAGGTAGTTGCCCGGCGCCACCGGCGCCACGTACGGCGACGTGGCCGCGGACGACGGGTGGACGGCGTTGAAGGTCGTGTAGCTGCTCCCCGTGAAGTAGCCGATCAATCCGTCGTCCAGGAGCTCCGTGCTCCCCAGGCGGATGGGAAAGGCCACGTCCCCCAGCCCCGCGCGCTGGTCCTGCAGGGTGTCGCGCCAGCTCTGGTTGGCGGCGGGGCGCCCCAGCAGCTCGTACTGCACCTGCGCCCGCACCAGCGCCAGCGGCCGGCCGATGAGCACCGCCAGGTCCGCGTCGCTCTGCCCGCCGGGGGGATCCACCATCCACAGCGTCTCGTCGATGGACTGGTAGAACGCGCGAAAGGCGGCCACGCGCTCCGCCGGCGCAATGCCCCCCGTTGCCGCCGTGAACGCCCCGAACAGGGCCGCCATGTGCGGGTTGGCGATGCGCGCGGGATCGGTGATGGGATTGGCTACGTCCGGGGCGGCCAGCCACCGCACCGTGGGGGTGCCCGTGACGTCCGCCAGCACCAGCAGCTCACCCAGGGGGTTGCCCGCCGCGTCGTACGCCGCCACCGAGCGGTCCAGGTGGTTGGGGAGCAGCCACCCGCACACGGGGTCCGCGCCCGGGGCGTAGTACACCTCCTTGGTGTCGTCCGCTGCGTCCAGCATGCGCAGGTCCAGCCGGTTGGGCTGCACCACGCGGGGCGCCTGCCGCACCCGCCGCATGGACGCCGGGGGGGTGGCCGCGTCCGGCACCAGCCCGGCGCCGCGGATGGGAAAGAAGTTCGCCGGCAGGCCCGTGGCGTTGCCGTTGGACTGCAGCAGGTCCAGCACCTGACCGAACGCGTCCACGATGATCAAGCGCTCGAACTGGAAGAAGCCGCCCCGCACGGGGTAGAAGAACGACGTGCCGCTGCCGAAGTCCAGGTCCTGGTCGCCCAGGTCCACCATGGGCACGCCGCGGTTCTCCCCTCCGATGGCGGCGGCCTCCGCCGATCCCGCCAGCGGCGGCGACGACTGCGACAGCCCCTTCATGACGAACGACGCGTTGAAGCCGCTGAGCGACTGCGACAAGAAGCGCGACTCCCCGATGGCTTGGATGAGCGCCTCGATCTGCTCCATGTCCGCGTCGTCGGGGTGCAGCTTTACGTAGTCCGCCAGCCGGCGGATGAGCAGAAAGGTGGCCTGCGGCGTCAGGAAGGTGCGGCCGGTGTACTTCCGCGTCGAGATGGCGCCCTGCCCGCTCCACGCCTCCCCGCCCGTCCACCCGTAGTACTCGCTGCCGCGCAGCGTCACGTCGTCGCCCCCGTCGAACGCCCAGTGCGCGGGATCGAAGGGCCAGTTGTCCTGCTGCCCGTCCGGGTCCGACGGCGGCTGGGGAGGGCCGGCCGGCGCCGTGGCCACCGTGGGGAACCAGGTGATCTGCCACTGCAGGTACAGCGGCGCCCACGCCTGCTGCCACGGCGCGTACGCGAACGACGCCTGCAGTGGGCCGGGGATGGTGGCCACCTGCGCCGTCCGCGCCGCCATGGCCGCCCGGAGCGCGCTCACCGTCCCCGGATCCGATGAGCCCAGCCCGTTCTGCACGATGGAGGCGGCGTCATTGACGTCCACGAAGAACGACTCCACGGCCAGCGCCGAGATGGCCGCGCCCACCGCCGCAGGCAGCTTTGCCGTCGCCGGGAGCTGGATGATGCCGGCCAGCGACCCCGTGCCGCGGGAGACGGTCGTGGATCCCACCGTCACCCCCGTGACCGCCGCGTCGGGCGTGCGGCAGGGGAGCACGGCGGCCGGGTCCACCTCGTTGGTGGGCGGGGTGATCCCCGCCACCAGGACCACCGGGTCGGAGGGATGAAAGAAGGACGGCAGCGCGGTGGGCTTGAGCGCCACCGGCACCGTGCCCGTGGGAATCTCCGCAGACCACTTCTCGATGCTGGCCGCGGAGGTGGGGTCCGGCACCCGGGCCCCCAGCGCCGTCACCTGCGCCTTCAGCGCCGTCACCCGGGCGATCAGGCCGCCGGTCGTCGCGGGGTCCAGGTTCGTGCGGATGGACGCCAGGATCGCCGAAAAGGAAGCGGGGGACAGGTACTGCGCCGGCGGCGCCTGCAACGCCCCCCGCCGCGACTTCCACCAGAGCGCGAACAGTTCGTACTGCAGCGTCACCAGCTCGCGCGAGGCCGTGTCGAACGCGCGCTGGTTGCCGTTGAGCGCGGCCAGCCACTGCGCCTGGGCGTCCGTAAGGGGCGGCGCGGCGGGGGTGGCGCCGCGGTCCAGGGGCGCGCTGTCCTGCCCCTGCGACACGGGCACCACGTCCCACCGCGTGCCCCCCGGCGTCTTGCCGAACCAGGCGTCGCGGATCTTCACCTCCAGCTGCGCGTGCCCGTCCGGCAGGTCCAGCTGCTGCAGCATCTCGTACTGCAGCGCCTCCAGCTTCATCTCCAGCTCGCTGCCGCTGGCCTGCCCCGCCTTGGTCGCGATGATGGCCGCCAGCGCGTCCACCGCCGTGTATCCCACCGCCACCTGCATGTCCTTGGCGTCGGAGTCCGTCCGGGGCGGCGCGCTCGTGGTCTGCCACACGACGTCGTAGATCAGCCCGTGAAAGATGGAGACGCTGGGTGCGGACGCGGGCGTGCCCAGCACCTGCCAGTTGAGCGCCTCGGGCGTGGACGTGGCCAGGGGGTCGGCCGACGGATCGGAGAACCACCCGGCCACCAGGTAGGTGAGCAGCGTGTTCTCGGGGAGCTTGCTGGTGTCGTCGAAGAACGCGTAGACGTTGTTGAGCCCCGGCTGGTATGCCGTAAAGGTCACGTCCGCCAGACCGGTGGCGCGCAGGAAGAGCTTGCCCCCGGGGTCTCCCTGCCACTCCTCGATGGGCACCTGCCGCCCCAGCATGGTCTTCTGGACCGCGCCGGTGGTGGAGGTGAACGGGTTGGCGAACACGCTGGACCCGTCGTCGCCCAGGTAGTCGCTCTGGATGATCCAGGCGGTGGCGCGCGGGGCGGCCACGGCGTCCGCGGTGGACGCCAGGCGGACGACGATCCAGCGGTTGGGCGTGAGGGGAAACTGCACGTTCCCCCCGTCCGCCGAGCCCTGCCCCCTCGAGAGCGCCGCCGGCAGCTTCCAGTGCAGGTGCACGCCCAGGGGCGGCGGGTCGGTGCGCAGGTTGGCGAACGGCGCCGGGACGGGGTCCTGGAACTGGTTCAGTGCGTCGTAGTTGGTGCTCCAGCGCTGGAACACCCCGTTCTGCACCGGCGGATTGACGAGCAGCGCCTGCAGGGGCATGGGCACCAGCAGCGGGGTCGGATCGCTCATGCGGCACTCCCGTTGTCAAAGATCATCTGTTCCGGCGCCCGCACCATCTGCAGGGCAAAGCCGGCCGGCCCCCACAGCGACTGCGGCGTCACCTGGGTCCCCAGGAACGTCTGCCAGGGGGCCACCGCCAGCACCCGCGTGTCCCCCCGCAGGTACGCCGGGTCCAGCTTGACGGTGCCCGTCACCGTGCCGATGCCGTCGCCGGCCAGGGCGCGGATGCCCACCTGCTGGTCATCTTCCACGCCGAACGCGAGCCCTTCCTTGGGCTCGTCGACGTCGATCCGCGCCGGCACCTGGCCAAAGAGCACCAGCAGCACGTCCGGGGACAGGTGGTCGATGCGGATGGGGTCGATGGGCACCTTTCCCGCCGCGTCCGCGAACCCCTTCACCTCCAGCCCCGGGTAGCCGGAAACGACGGCGGAGCGCAGGAGAAAGCCCGCCACGGGGTCGTTGGGCAGCGCGTTCGCCGCCCGGAGCGGGTGGCCCGTGAGAACCGACCGCAGGGCGTACGTCCGCGCCACCGTCCCGTCGCGCACGGTGCCTCGCACCAGCGCCTGCTGTACGGCGTCGCGCGAGGTCTGCACGCCCACGCTCTGCGCCCCGTCGCACAGGGCGTCCAGGTAGTTGGGGTCCACGTAGAAGAAGCGGATGGATTCCGGCGGCAGCATCCGCGCGTCCGGCACCAGGTGCACGAACGGCACGTCCAGCAGCTGGCGCAGCCGGGCCAGGAAGTCCACCACGGAGGAGAGTGGCCCCTGCGCGGCCAGCGCCTGCGCCGTCTGCCCCTGCACCAGCGACTGCACGTCCGCGCGCCCGTGCAGCCCCTGCAGGCTGGTCACGTGCGGCGCGCGCGCGCCCCCGCGCAGCAGGACGTTCGTCGGCTGCGGTGCCCCCACGGCCGGCGTTCCCGCGGCCGGCAGGTGCTGCGCCGCCTGCGCGCCCAGCCACGAGGCCAGCCCCTGGCTCACGTGCCGCGGCTCCAGCAGGGCGGCCAGGCCGCCGTCCCCGTTCCCCTCCCCATTCCCGTCCCCGTCCCCGTTGGGGGAGGCGGCCAGCAGCTGCTGCCCGGCGTTCCAGCGCGTCCGCTCGCGCACCAGGTTCACCACCTGGCGCGTGGCCCGGCGCGCGCGCTGCATGCTGGTGCCGTACGCGCGGTTGGAGAGCGCCAGCAGCCGCCCCAGCTCCCATCCCGCCGCGTACGACAGGTCGAAGGTGCCGGACGTGGGATCGTAGATGGTGGCCGCCGCGGCGCTGGGGAACCCCGTCCCCGCGTCCATGGGCGGCACCTGGTGCGGCACGAAGGGGCCGTGGTACCAGCCGAACGTCTCGTCCCCCACCCGCGTCTCGTACTGCAGTGCGGCAAAGCCCTGCCCCAGCGCCTTTTTCACCAGGTCGCCGGGGGAGCCGGGCGTCTGCGGCTCCGAGGCGACCGGCAGGCGCAGCCGCAGCCCGTCGCCCCCCGTGGCCTGCCCGTGCGTCAGGTTCAGCATCAGGGCGCGAAAGTCGCCCCCCTGCGGCTGAGCCGTGAACCGCCAGCTGGCCAGCGACGCCAGCCGCACGTGGGTGACGCCCGCCGGCCACGACGGGGTGTCCACCAGGTAGGGCGCGAAGCCCTCCAGCGACACCAGGTGGGCGATGTTGCGCGTCCCCAGCCCCGTCCCCGCGGGAAAGCGGTTGGCGATGACGACGGAGAACCAGCCGTCCGTCAGGGCCAGCGACGTGGTCTTGTCGCCCGTGTTCACCTGGCGCGCGTGCGACAGCCAGGGGAGCTCCCCCAGCCGCGGCGTCACGCGGGTGAACACGTCCGTGGGGATGTCGATGGCCTGGCACACCGCCTCGTCGTCCGCGGCCGGCTGCACGGGCGGGCCCATGGTCCCCGCCTCGTCCGGGTGCAGCAGCTTCGCGACGGGATAGGTGCCCGCGAGGGTGGGGTTGCTCAGCGAGCTGGTGGGGTCGTACCCGGGCGGCGGCGTGATCTCGTCGGCCGTGAACACCAGCAGGGCCATCCACGGATAGGCCTTGACGTTGGGGTTCGCCGGCGGCGGCTTGACGTTCGCGCCGATCTCCCGCTCCCACGGCAGGGCGCGCTCCATCAGCACCACGTGCGGCAGGTTCTGCGTGAACTGTCCGGACGCGTTGGCCGGCGGAAACACCGACTGCACCTGCGCGGGCGCGAGCGCAAAGCGGGGCGCGACCACGGAGAACGGCTGCGTCAGCTGGAACGACGTGGACAGGGGATGGGCCGCGTCCGTGGAGTCGACCTGCTGCTTCGCCGTGATCGTGTAGTCACCCGCCTCCAGCAGGGGCAGGTAGCTGTCGTAGAACTGGATGTCGCCGGCGGGAATGGGTCCGTTGCTCATGCCGCAGCTCCCTGCCACGGCGTGCCGATGAGCGGCGCGTCGGGATAGTTGAGGTTGACGTTCGCCTTGATCTCGTCCACGGGGCCGTTGGCGCCCGCGTCGTAGCCGAAGCCCGCCAGCGCGGCGAACAGCTGCGCGCGCAGGGCCGTGGGGGCCGCCGCGGCCACCGTGTCGGCGATGGTCTGCAGCGACGTGGGCACGGCCTGCGGCTGCCGGCCCACGGGCGGCTCGTTCGCCGCCAGCGGCAGGTAGTCCGTGTCGTGCAGGTTGATGGGAGAGAGGGCCAGGCTCACGAGGGGGATGGGGCCCGGCCCCGTGGACTCCATGGTGTTCGGCGTCACCCCCGTCAGCCCCATCAGGCGGCCGGGAAGGGTGTCGGCGGAGGGCGTGGCCGGCGTCTGCCCCTCCGGCAGCGGCGCGCCCCAGGTGGCCGCCGGCACCGCCAGCAGGCTGGGCGACCAGCTCCATCCGCCCCCCAGGTCCACCACCCCGTCCGGGCCCGTGACCGTGACCGTGAGCACCGACGTCACGCCCGCGACGCCCATGGGCCGCACGGCCACGAAGTAGTCCGGCGTCGTGGGGACGACCTTCGCCGCCGTCGTCCCCGCCAGGTCCGCCTCCGTGAGGGGAAACGCCGTGGCGATGCCGAACGTCATCGCGTCGCCCCGCACCCGCCAGCGGCCGCCGTCCGTGGACACCGCGCCGGCGGACAGCGAGGCCGTGAGCACGTTGGCCAGCGGCACGTCGCCCGTGGCCGTGAGCCCGTCCGCATCCCCCTGGACCCCTCCCAGGGCCCGCAGCGGCGCCGGCGACGCGTCGTTCTGCGGGAGCAGGGTGGAGAAGTCGGCCCAGCCCAGGTATCCCGGCGGCGGCTTGCGGTCCGCGCCAAAGGGGATGGTGAACGAGATGATGAACCACGACACGTGCACCTGCCCGCCCGTGGGGGGGCCCCACAGCTCCAGCTCCGCGCCCAGCTCCACGCTCAGCGTCACGGAGGTGAACAGCAGGTCCAGCTTGTACGACGCGCCGACGCTCACCCCCACGGAGCCCGTGAAGTAGAACGGCTTCCAGATGAAGAGGAAGTCGGCCTGGGCGCGGAACCAAGCGTGCAGGTCGCCCGCGTGGAACTCCACGTCCAGCGATCCGCCGCCCATGGCGCACGACGGCGTCAGGGCGAAGTACGCGCCCCCCTGGATGGTGAGGTTGGGGCTCACCTGCCAGCTGAACCCCAGCCGCGGCACGTCCGGGTAGTGGGCGGGCTTCTGGAACGTCGGGTGGTATCCCCCCAGCGTGACCACGAAGTCCCCGGCGTGCTCGCCCCCGTACCACAGGAAAAAGGCGAAGCCGCCCGTCAGGTGGCACTCCGGCACCAGCACATACGAGTTGGGCGAGAGCACCGCGCTCGCCCCGAAGAAACCGGCGGACGGCTGCACCACCACGCGCAGCCCCAGCTCCGCGTAGGCGAACTGCGGCCCCTCCTGCCCCAGCTTGATGCGCGAAACGCCCAGCAGCGCGACCTGGAAGTCGCCCGTGGGGATCACCGCCAGCACCACGTTGCTCTTCACCAGCTCGAACGAGGTGAACTGCACCCCCGCGGCAATCCAGTTCTCCCCCTGCGCCACGGCCACGTACTCCGACAGCTTGGCCAGCGCCTCCGCCGGCGTGGCGTTCTCGCCCCCGATGGCCGACGGGTCGTCGATGCCGGACAGGAGCGGAAAGTCCGGCACGCCGTCCATGTCCGGGATGCGCAGCGAGCGGTTGTATCCGAACCCCGCGCACAGCCCCGTGACGAAGAAGCACGGCGGCCCCCCGAACGTGGCACCGATGCGCGCGAAGATGAACAGCGACGGGTCGCCTCCCGTGCTCGCGTACGATCCCAGCGCCGAGATGGAGTAGCCAGCGGTCTGGATGAGCGCCGCGCCGTCGTACTGCACCCCCGCCGCCGCCGTGGGGTTCTTCAGGAACCCGCCCGTGATGGTCAGCGGGCCCGAGGCGAACGCCACGGCCAGCCCTTGCAGATCCAGTGCGTAGCTGTCCAGCGTCCCCGGCGTCCGCAGGGGGATGCCCAGCGACAATCCCTGCAGGTCCACCGCCAGCGCCGACACCTGCACCCCGCCGTCGAACAGGAAGGTGAGCACCAGCTCCGGGTTGTCCGCCGGCCACTCCACCCCGATGCGCCGGCACTGCAGGGGGCCGAACGCGCGCTGGACGGGAATCCAGATCGTCTCCGCCGTTCCCCCGCCCTGCTGCAGCTGCACGTTCACCGACGCGGGGTTCGCCGGGTCGAAGACGCGCGAGATCGCCGCCGAGAACGCCGGGTTCACCGGCTCGTTGTCGCCGCTCCCCTCCGCGCTGCCGGAGGACAACAGGTTCTGCGCGACGGGGTTCGTCTTCGTGCTCCCCAGGCCGTTGCCCAGGGGGATCCCCAGGTCGCCGAACCCCACCCCCACCCCCCACGGGATCTTCGACAGGTCCGCGAAGTCCAGGGAAAGCAGAAAGCGAGGCTCGAGGCTGCCGAGCGTCACGCCGTTCACGTCCACCAGCGGGTTCCCCGCCGCGCCGGACACGTCCAGCCCCAGGCTCACCAGGTCCACCCGGGGGCGGAAGGTGGGCGTGTCGTCCGCGTCTTCCCGCAGCAGGGTGATGGAGATGCCCGGCTCCGCGAAGACGCCGTCCGGGTCGCTGCGCGAGATCCAGGTGCTGTCGTCCGTGTCGCCACTCAGCAGCTTGCCCAGCTGAAGGCAGACGGACGGGCCGCCCGCGGGCGAAAGGTCCACGTCCGGCACCTGCAGGCGCAGCCCGTAGTCCGTGGCCGTGCCGTCCTTCGTGCCGAAGACCCAGATCCCCCCTTCGCCCAGCGCCACGATGGGCTTGTCGTTGGCGGCGAGCTTCTGCAGCGCCTTCGACAGCAGCAGCTCCGCGATCTGCTGCGGCGTCTTGTCCGCCAGCCCCGTGAGCGAGCCGAACGTGTACGCGCCGCCCGTCTGCTGCAGGATGCCCGTCGCCGCCAGCACATCGCCCACGGTAAAGGGCGATCCGCCGACCTTCTGG
>DATING010000786.1:0-5635 GCA_035474555.1 Longimicrobium sp.
CCGCTGCGCGCGCTGTTCGAAGGCCCGACCGTCGCCGAGCTGGCGGAGCGGGTGGATGCGCTGCGCCGCGCGGACGGCCCCGCGCTGCCGCCCATCGTGCCGGTGGCGCGCGACCGCGACCTGCCGCTGTCGTCGGCGCAGGAGCGGCTGTGGTTCCTGGACCGGCTGGAGGGCGGCAGTTCGTTCTACAACATCCCCATGGCCATCCGCCTGCTCGGGGGGCTGGATACGGCGGCCCTGGAGCAGGCGATCGGCGAGATCGTCCGCCGCCACGAGACGCTGCGGACCACGATCCACGAGGTCGGCGAGGCGGCGGTGCAGGTGATCGCGCCGTTCGCCGGGTTCGCGCTGGCGGTCGACGACCTGTCGGCGCTGGCGGATGACGCGCGCGCGGCGGAGACGGATCGCCGTGCGCGCGAATCCGCCGCGCGGCCGTTCGACCTGGCGGCGGGGCCGCTCTTCCGCGCGAACCTGCTGCGGCTCGCATCGGAAGAGCACGTGCTGCTCATCTGCATGCACCACGTGGTGAGCGACGGAACGAGTCTCGGCGTGTTGCTGCGCGAGTTGTCGGCGCTGTACGCGGCGTACCGGGAGGGCGGGGAATCGACCCTCGCCGAGCTCGCCGTGCAGTACGCGGACTTCGCCGTGTGGCAGCGCGAGCAGCTGCAGGGTGAGGTGCTGGACCGGCAGCTGGCGTGGTGGAAGGGTCGCCTCGGCGGCGCGCCCACGCTGCTGGAACTGCCGACGGATCGCCCGCGGCCGGCCGTGCAGTCGTACCGCGGCGCGCGGGAGCCGCTGTCGTTCCCGGCGGGGCTGCTGGACCGCTTGCAGTCGCTCGGCCGGGGCGAGGGCGCGACGCTGTACATGGTGCTTCTCGGCGCCTTCCAGGTGCTGCTGGCCAAGTATGCGGGCACGGAGGACGTGGTCGTGGGCAGCCCCATCGCGGGGCGCACGCGGCGCGAGACGGAGGAATTGATCGGCTTCTTTGCCAACACGCTGGTGCTGCGGACGGAGCTGGACGGCGATCCGAGCTTCCGCGAGGTGCTCCGCCGCGTGCGCGACGTCACGCTGGGCGCCTTCGAGCACCAGGAAGTGCCGTTCGAAAAGCTGGTGGCCGAGCTGCAGCCGGAGCGCAGCCTGAGCCACGCGCCCATCTTCCAGGTGATGTTCACCCTCCAGAACGCGGACGCGACTGGCATCGACCTGCCGGCGCTGCGGCTGGAGGGCGTCCCCGCCGCGCTGGAGACCACGCGCTTCGACCTGGGGCTGTCCGTCATCACCGACGGCATGGACATCACCGGGTCGATGGAGTACAGCACGGACCTGTTCGACGCGGAGACCATCCGCCGCATGCTCGGGCACCTGGAGCGCGTGCTGGAGCAGGTGGTGGAGGATGCGGATCGTCGCATGTCCGCCCTCGCGCTGCTGGGCGAGGCGGAGCAGGCGCGGGTGGTGGATGAATGGAACCGCACGGCCGCCGATTATCCGGCGGATGCCTGCATCCACACGCTGATCGCGGAGCAGACGGCGCGGACGCCGGATGCCGTCGCCGTCGTCTTCGCGGACGATGCGCTGACGTACGCGGAGCTGGATGCGCGCGCCAACCGGCTGGCGCGGCGCATCGTTTCGCTCGGCGCCGGGCCGGAGGCGTTCGTCGGCATCTGCCTGGATCGTTCGGCGGAGATGGTGGTCGCCATGCTCGCGGTGCTGAAGTCCGGCGCCGCGTATCTCCCACTCGATCCGTCGTATCCAGCGGATCGCCTGGCGTACATGCTGGAGGATTCCGGCGCGCCGCTGCTCATCACCCAGCAGGCGCTTCGGAACCTGCTTCCGGCGGACGGCGTGCGCGTCTTGTCGATCGATGCGGAGGCGGATGCATCCGCCATCGCGGCGGAATCGGCGGATGCGCCGGCGACGAGCGTGGTCGCGGAGAACGCGGCGTACGTCATCTACACGTCCGGATCCACCGGGCGGCCCAAGGGCGTGCAGGTGACGCACGGAAACGCGGTCAGCTTCTTCACGGGGATGGACGGGCGCGTGGGCGGCACGGCGCGCGGGACGTGGCTCGCGGTGACGCGCATCAGCTTCGACATCCACGTGCTGGAGCTGCTCTGGACGCTGGCGCGCGGCTTCCGCGTGGTCGTGCAGCCGGAGCCGGACCGGGCGCGCGACGGCGAGACGATCGCGGAGCAGATCCGCCGCCACGGCGTCACGCACCTGCAGTGCACGCCCTCGCTCGCGGCCATGCTGATCGCGGAGAGCGGCATCGAGGCGCTGGCCGGCCTCGATCGCATCCTCCTGGGCGGTGAAGCGCTCCCCGCGGACCTGGCGGCGCAGATCCGCACCGTGCTGCCGGACGGCGTCGTGAACATGTACGGCCCGACGGAGACGACGGTCTGGTCCGCCACGCACGCGGTGGACCGGGACGGCGCCGTGCCCATCGGCCGCCCCATCGCCAACACGCGCGTCTACGTGGTGGACGCCGCGATGCACGCCCAGCCGGCCGGCGTCCCCGGCGAGCTGCTGATCGGCGGCGCGGGGGTGACGCGCGGCTACCTCGCGCGGCCGGAGCTGACCGCGGACCGCTTCGTCCCGGACGCGTTCTCGGCGACCCCGGGCGCGCGGCTGTACCGCACGGGCGACCGCGCGCGCTGGCGTGCGGACGGTGTGCTGGAGTACCTGGGGCGCATCGACCAGCAGGTCAAGATCCGCGGCTTCCGCATCGAGCCGGGGGAGATCGAGTCCGTGCTGCGGCGCCATCCCGCCGTGGCGGAGTGCGCCGTGGTGGCCCGCGCCTCCGCGGCCGGCGACACGCGCCTGGTGGCGTACGTCGTGGGCGCGGCCGACGCGGAGGCGCTGCGGGCGCACGTGGGCGCCAGCCTGCCGGACTACATGGTGCCGGCCGCGTTCGTATCCCTGGATGCGCTTCCGCTCACGCCGAACGGCAAGCTGGACCGCAAGGCGCTCCCCGCGCCCGACTTTGCCGCCGCGGCGGACGCCTACGAGGCGCCGCGCACGGAGACGGAAGCGACGCTGGCGGGGATCTGGGCCGACGTGCTGCGCGTGGAGCGCATCGGCGTCCGCGACGACTTCTTCGCGCTGGGCGGCCACTCGCTGCTGGCCACGCGGATGGTGTCGCGCGTCCGCGAGGCGTTCGGCGTGGAGCTGCCCCTGCGCGCCGTGTTCGAGGCGCCGGTGCTGGCCCGCCTGGCGGAGCGCGTGGAGGCCGCCCGCGAGGCGGACGCATCCCGCACCGCGCCGGCGCCCGCCCGGCGGCTGGGGCCCGTGGACCGCGGCGCGTACCGCCTGGAGGCGGACCGCCTCGCCGCCGCGCCCGCGCTGGGCTCGCCGGGGGCGCCGCCGCTGTCGTTCGCGCAGGAGCGGATGTGGGTGCTGAACCGGCTGGATCCCGGCTCGGCCGTCTACAACCTGCCCCTCGCCTTCCGCCTGCGCGGCGCGATGGACGTGCGGGCGCTGGAGCGCGCGCTGGGCGAGATCCTCCGCCGCCACGCCGCCCTGCGCACCACGTTCGCCGAGACGGCGGACGATGCGGCGGTGCAGGTGATCGCACCCTTCGCCGGCTTCCATCTCCCCGTGGACGACCTGTCCGGGCTGGGGGAGGCGGAACGCGAGGCGGAGGTGCGGCGCCGCGCCACGGAGGATGCCCTGCGGCCGTTCGACCTGGGCGCGGGGCCGCTGTTCCGGGCCGCGCTGCTGCGGCTGGGGGCCGAGGAGCACGTGCTGCTGGCGTGCATCCATCACATCGTCGCCGACGGGTGGAGCCTGGGCCTCTTCTTCGGCGAGCTGTCGGCGCTGTACGGGGCGTACCGCGACGGCGCGGAGTCGCCGCTGCCCCCGCTGCCGCTGCAGTACGCCGACTTTGCCGCGTGGCAGCGCGCGCACCTGGCCGGCGCCGAGCTGGACCGGCAGCTGGGGTACTGGCGCGGCCGCCTGGACGGCGCGCCCGGGCTGCTGGAATTGCCCACGGACCGTCCGCGTCCCGCCGTGCAGTCGTACCACGGCGCGCGGGAGACGGTGGAGTTCCCCCCGGCGCTGCTGGACCGGCTGCAGGCGCTCGGCCGCGGCGAGGGGGCCACGCTGTACATGGTGCTGCTCGGCGCGTTCTCCGTGCTCCTGGGCCGGTACGCGGGCGTGGAGGACGTGGTCGTGGGCAGCCCCATCGCCGGGCGCACGCGGAGCGAGACGGAATCGCTCATCGGCCTGTTCGCCAACACGCTGGTGCTGCGGACGGAGCTGGAGGGCGACCCCAGCTTCCGCGAGGTGCTGGGGCGCGTCCGCGACGTGGCGCTGGGCGCCTACGAGCACCAGGACCTGCCGTTCGAAAAGCTGGTGGCCGAACTGCAGCCGGAGCGCAGCCTGAGCCACGCGCCCGTCTTCCAGGTGATGTTCACCCTGCAGGACGCGGACAGCCTGGGCGTGACTCTCCCCGGCCTGGAGGGCGAGACCGTCGCGCCGGGCGAGCGCACGGCCATGTTCGACCTGGCGCTGGCGCTCACCACGGCCGGCGGCACGCTGCACGGCGGCATCACCTACGCCGCGGACCTGTTCGACCGCGCAACCATCCAGCGCATGGCGGCGCACCTGCAGCGGCTGCTGGAGCAGGTGGCGGACGATGCGGGGACGCGCATCTCCGCCCTGGAGCTGCTGGACGCGCCCGAGCGGGCGCTGGTGGTGGACGAGTGGAATCGCACGGAGCGGGCGCTCCCCGCCGAGCGCCGCGTCCACCGCTCCATCGCGGAGCAGGCCGCGCGCACGCCGGGCGCCGTCGCCGTCCTCTTCGGCGGCGAGTCGCTGACGTACGGTGAGCTGGACGCGCGGGCCAACCGCCTGGCGCGGCACCTCGTCTCGCTCGGCGCCGGGCCGGAGGCGCGCGTGGGCATCTGCCTGGAGCGCGGCGCGGAGATGGTCGTCGCCATGCTCGCCGTGCTCAAGACGGGCGCCGCGTATCTGCCGCTGGACCCGTCGTACCCGGCGGACCGGCTGGCGTACATGCTGGAGGATTCCGGCGCGCCCCTGCTCGTTACGCAGGACGCGCTGCGGGACCTGCTCCCCGCGGAGAGCGTCCGCGTCGTCTCGGTGGATGCAGAGGCGGACGCGGCGGCGATCGAAGCCGAATCCGCGGATGCGCTGGAGGACGGGGCGGACGCGGAGAACGCGGCGTACGTCATCTACACGTCGGGATCGACCGGCCGGCCCAAGGGCGTGCAGGTGACGCACGCCAACGCCACGAGCTTCTTCGCGGCGATGGACGAGCGGGTGGGCGGCACCGTGCCGGGGACCTGGCTGGCCGTGACGCGCATCAGCTTCGACATCCACGTGCTGGAGCTGCTGTGGACGCTGGCCCGCGGCTTCCGCGTGGTCGTGCAGGCGGAGCCGGACCGCGCGGCGCCGGGCGAGTCGCTGGCCGAGCAGATCCGCCGCCACGCCGTCACGCACCTGCAGTGCACGCCCTCGCTGGCCGCGATGCTGATCGCGGAGAGCGGGACCGATGCGCTGGCCGGGCTCGACCGCATCCTCCTGGGCGGCGAAGCCCTGCCGGCGGACCTCGCGGCGCAGATCCGCGCCGTGCTGCCGGATGGCGTCATCAACCTGTACGGGCCGACGGAGACGACGG
>DATING010000787.1:0-2745 GCA_035474555.1 Longimicrobium sp.
GTCCGTAGACGCTCTGGACAGGCCCGGGGGCCGGCCCATTACCCGTGTGCCGCTCCGGGACCAGGTGCACAACGCCATCGTGGACCGCATTCTCCGCGACGAGCTCAAGCCCGGGGCGCGCATCAGCGACACGGCCCTGGCGCGCGAGCTGGGCGTGAGCCGCACGCCCATCCGCGAGGCGCTGCTGCGGCTGGAGCGCGAGGGGTTCCTGGAGGCGGACGTGGGCCGCGGCTTTTTCGTCAAGCCGCTGAGCGTTCGCGAGGTGCGCGAGGCGTACCCGGTGCTGTGGACGCTGGAGGTGCTGGCCCTGCGCACGGCCGCGCCCCTCACGGGCGAGCGCCGCGCGGAGCTGGACCGCATCAACGCGGAGCTGGAGTTGGAGCAGGACCCGGAGCGGCGCATCGACCTGGACGGCGCCTGGCACCGCACCCTCCTGGAGACGTGCGGAAACGAGTACCTGCTGGGGCTGGTGGCCACGGCCAAGGCGGTCATTCGCCGCTACGAGTACGCGTACATGCAGAACGCGGGATACATCCCCGTGAGCACGCGCACCCACGAGCAGATCGCCGAGCTCGTCTCCGCCGGCAACGTGGACGAGGCCGTGCCGCTGCTGGAGAACAACTGGCGGTTCACCATGCAGAGCCTGACGGAGTGGTTGAAGGACGTGATCTGAAGGGCAGTGCGAAAGTGCGAAAGTGCGAAAGTGCGAAAGTGCGAAAGTGCGAAAGTGCGAAAGTGCGAACGGAGCCCGGCGAAATGCCGGGCCTTCGTGCGTTGGGCGCGGGTTGTCTGGAGGGGCGGCGGAGATGCACAAAGGCCCGCATCGAGCCTGATAGGAGCGGCTAGCTAAAGCCGCCGCTGGAACTGCGGTAAGCCCTGTCTCGCGCGACGCGCTTGCGAACAGGGGCTTCAACGGCTCGAACGGCGCTTGGGCGCACCGGGGTGGTGTGTGCACGGGCAGTCCGCGAAGGCGGACTTCGCGAATTTCCAGCGGCGAATTCATTCGCTCGTCTGGGGCTTGTCCGGCGCTCGTCCGGAAGGCGGTCGAGATGCGGAAAGAGCCGCATCGGCTGGCAGCGAGTCCGACGCGATCTCTCCCAAACGAACAACCCCTCCCCCGAAGTTGGGGGAGGGGTCGCCGGCCGTTGCGAGGAACGAGCAAAAGGCCCGGCGGGGGAGAGGGCTCCCCTCACCGCGTCACGGGCGGCGGATCGCCCACACGCACCGTCCGCCGCGCGACGGCCGTGGGACGCCCCGGCGCGCTCACGCTCACCTCCAGCGTGTACTCGCCGGGACGGAGGTCCGCGGGAATGCCCACGGTGATGGAGCGCGGGGCGATGGCCTCGCCCTCCGTGGCCTCGCGCCATCCCATGCGCACGGGGCGCGACCCCCGCGCAATGCCGATGGCCTCCAGCTGCCGCCGCGCCCATCCCGCCTGCGGCGTCACCAGCCCGATGCGCACCGTCACGGAGTCGCCGGCGGGAAGGCGGTACATCTCCCAGAACAGGGCCACGCGCTCCCCCGGCCGCAGGTTCGCCGAGCCGCGCGCAATCCGCGCCGCGTCGTCCAGGCTCTCCGGGCGCGCCTCGGGGTGGGCCAGCAGCAGCAGGTCCGACACGCGCGCATCCGCATCCCACGCCACCGCCTGCCGCCGGCGCGCGAGCAGGCGGGTGGAATCTTCCCGCACCTCCAGGCTCAGCACGGACGGGTTCCGCGGCAGCGCCACCCGCAGCGCGCCGGACGCGGCCGTCGGCTGCCAGGGAGACACGGTGCGCCCGCCGCCGTCGTCATCCATCACCACCGCGGCGGCGTGGATGCGCGGGTTGGCGGGAAGGCTGTCCGCGGGCAGGTCGTATCCGGCCACCAGCACCGCGCCGCCCGGACGCGGAAAGACGGCGACCTGGTGGGGCAGGGGGATCACCCGCGCGGCGTACTCGGGCGCGTAGCGGGTGGGCGTGGGCGTGGCCTCCAGCAGCGGCCACTCGTCGCCCTTCAGCGTGCGCGGCGCGCGGACAGCGGAGAGCGGCACCAGCCACTCCCAGGTGCGGGGGTCGTTGTAGGCGACCATCCCCTCGCCGCTGCTGCCGTAGAACAGCGGAACGTAACGCTCCCACGCGTTGAACCAGCCGTAGCGGACGACGATCTCCCGCATGTCGTCGCGCCAGGCGATGCGGTCCACCTGTCGCGCGCGCTGCTGGATGACGTGCATGGTCCACCGCGCGTAGTGCTCCGTCAGCCGGTCGTTGCCAGCGTCGGACCACAGGGGGTCCGCCAGCCACCACAGCCGGCGCGCCAGCCGCACGCGCTCCTCCTCCGAGGCGCGTCCGTACTCGCGCTGGTCCTCGGGCGCCAGCAGGTCCGTGACGTCCATCCACCGCGCGCGCTCCTCCGCGGGCATGGCGCCCAGCGCCGCGTCGAACGCCGTCTGCGCCTCGGAATAGCGCTCCGCCTCGTGCAGCGCGTAGCCCTCCAGCGCGGCGCACCACCAGCGCTCCGCCCGGCACGCGCGCGCCGTGGCGACGGCCGCTCCCTCGTCTCCCGCTTCCACCAGGTAGCGCACGCGCTGCCCCGTGATCCACGCGTCTCCGGGGATGACGTCCGCGGCGGTGGCGAGCCGCTGCAGCAGGGCGCGGCGCCGCTCGCCGATGACGGGTGCCTCCGGCGGCGGCGCGTCGGGATCCGCCTCGAACCAGAAGCAGAAGCGGCCGATGATCTCGTGGCACCCGTTGCGGCTGCCGCCACCGC
>DATING010000788.1:0-2917 GCA_035474555.1 Longimicrobium sp.
CCGCGTAGCCGCGCGCCAGCAGCCCACCCACGTACAGCTCGCCCGGCGCGCCCACGGGCAGGGGCCGCCCCGCCCCGTCCAGCACGTACGCCGCGCGCCCCGGGAGCGGCCGCCCCACGGGCACGGTGGCGCCGCCGCCCAGGACGGACGCATCCACCGCCTGCGCCGTGCTGGTGACGAGGGTTTCCGTGGGCCCGTAGCCGTTCAGCAGCAGGTCGCCGCCCGGCGCGGACAGCCAGCGGCGCGCGGCCCCGTCCAGCATGGCCTCGCCGCCCACCAGCGTCAGGCGCACGGTGGCGCGGACCTGCGCAACGGCCTCCGCGTCCGCCGCCAGGGAGTGCCAGTACGCCGTGGGCGGATTGAAGACGGTGACCTTCTGCGCCCGCAGCAGGGCGGCAAGCTCCGCCGCGCCGGGGGTCTCCGCCCCGCGCAGCACGACCGCCGCGCCGGCGGAAAGCGGAGCCAGCACCTGCTCCAGCGCCACGTCGAACCCCGGCGCGGCGAACTGCAGCACGCGGTCGCCCGGGGTCAGGCCGTACGCCCGCGCCGCCGCCCGCATGTGCGCCGCCGCCGCCCCGTGCTGCACGAGCACGCCCTTGGGCAGGCCGGTGGAGCCGGAGGTGTAGACGAGGTAGGCCCCGTTGGACGGAAACAGTGCGTAAGTGCGTGAGTGCGTCAGTGCGGGAGTGGACGGCGCGCGATCCGCATCCTCCTCCGTCGGCGACAGCACGGGGCCGGCGAAGTCCGCCAGCAGCGCGCGGCCGGCGTCGTCCGCGACGAGGGCGGCGGCGCGGGCGTCGTCCAGCATCCACCCGAGCCGTTCCGCCGGGTACGCGGGGTCCAGGGGCAGGTACACGCCTCCGGCCTTGAGCACGGCCAGCTGCGCGACCACGGCCTCCGGACCGCGCGGCAGGCAGACGCCCACGGCGGACTCGGGTCGCACGGCGGCTTCCGCCAGCCGCAGCGCGAGGGACTCCGCACGGGCGTTCAGCTCGGCGTACGTCATCCGCCCGTCGGTCCAGGCGAGGGCGAGGGCGTCCGGCCTCTCCGCGGCCCAGCGCTCGAAGGCGTCGTGCAGGGGCACGGGGAGCGGGTCCATCGGCTCGCCGGCGGACCAGGCGGCGAGCAGGGGACGGTCCTCCGCCGGCAGGACGTCCACCGCGCCGAGCGGGGCGTCGGGGGCGGCGCCGAAGGCACGGAGGATGGCGTCCGTCGCGTCCAGCATCCGCCGCGCGGCGGAAGGGGTGAAGCGGGGCACGCCATAGCTCAGCCGCAGCTCCACGCCGTCCGGCACGGGCGCCACGACGAGCGTAAGCGGATAGGTGGTGCCCTCGGGCGCGGGGAGCTGCGTGATCTGCAGGCCGCCGTCGTCCTCGTCTCCGTCCTGGCCCAGGGGAAAGTTCTCGAAGACCACCAGGCTGCCGAAGAGCGGATGCTCGCGGGGCGCCTCGCTCCAACCCTGCACGTCCAGCAGCCGCGCGTGCTCGTGCTGCCGCGCCTCGGCCTGGTGCTGCTGCAGGGTGGCGAGCCAGGCGCGGACGGGCTGCGTCGCATCCACCCGCACGCGCACGGGGAGCGTGTTGATGAACAATCCCACCATCTGCTCCACCCCCGGCAGTCCCGCCGGACGCCCGCTCACGGTGGCGCCGAAGACGACGTCGTCGCGGCCGGCGTAGCGCGCCAGCAGCAGCGCCCACGCGCCCTGGACCAGGGTGTTCGGCGTAACCGCGAGCTCGCGCGCCAGCGCCAGCAGCCGCGCGCCCGCCGCCCCGCCCAGGCGCAGGCGCTCGATCCCGTGCTCCTCGGCCACGTCGGCGCCGCCGCGGTCCAGGGGGAGCGGCGTGGGCTCCGTGAAGCCGCGCAGCGTGTCGCGCCAGAACGTCTCGGCCGCGGAGGCGTCCTGCGCCGCCAGCCACGCCACGTAGTCGCGAAAGCGGGGGGCGGGAGGCAGGTGGAGCGTCTGCCCGCGCAGCGCGGCGTCGTACTGCTGCCACCACTCCGCGAACACCAGCGGCGCCGACCAGCCGTCCATCAGCAGGTGATGAAAGGCGAAGAGGAGCAGGTGCCGCTCGCCGGACAGGCGGGCCAGGGTCAGCCGGACGAGGGGCGCCGTGCCCAGCGCGAAGCCCTCCGCCCGGCGCCCGGCCGCGAACGCCTCCAGCCGCGCGGGCCACTCCGCCTCGCCCGCATCGGACCAGTCCAGCCGCTCGACCGGCACTTCCGCCGCACGAAAGACGACCTGCAGGGGCCGGGGCACGTTCTCCCACACGAACGCCGTGCGCAGGGCGGGGTGGCGGTCCAGCACGCGCTGGAACGCCCGGCCGAACGCGTCCACGTCCAGCGGGCCCTCCAGCAGCAGGGGCCACTGCTCCACGTACGCCCCCTTCCCCGCCGAGTACACGGCGTGGAAGAGCATCCCCTCCTGGAGGGGCGACAGCGGGTAGATGTCCTCGACGTTCTTGCGGTTCACGACAACGGCAGTGCGAAAGTGCGAAAGTGCGAAAGTGCGAGAGTGCGAAAGTGGCTCTCGCGCATCCCCGGCGTCCGGTGCTTCACTTCGGGTCCAGCCCGACGATCCCGATCCGGCATCCAGCACGGGCGAGCTTCACGGCGCCCCCGCCCGCTCGGACTTCCCTCGAGCAGGCGGAGCCCCAGAGGCGCCCCCACCCGCTCGTTCCTCGCGACCTCCCCCAAAAACCCCTGGGGGAGGTGAAACTGCTTCCGGCGCGGTGGCGGACACCCTGCACCGGCGGGGAGCCCCCTCCCCCCGGCCCCCTCCCCCGCTTCGCGGAGGGAGGGGGAGAACTTCACGTTCCCCGAGGCCCGCTTCCGTGCTGGGTCTGGGGTGTACACCCCCTCCCGCGCAGTTTGCGGGAGGGGGTGGACGAGCCTAAGCGAGGCCGGGGGAGGGCCCCAC